>NZ_JBNNJZ010000162.1:0-15472 GCF_050270335.1 Streptomyces sp. NPDC059900 | reverse complement strand
GGCCCCGGCTTCATCGCCGGGTGGATGGCGATGCTCGACTACCTCCTCATCCCGGCCGTCGCCTATCTCTTCTCCGGTATCGCGATGGAGGCCCTGGTGCCTTCGGTGTCCCGGTGGGTGTGGACGGCGATCGCCGTCCTGGTGACGACCGCGCTCAATCTGTGGGGGGTACGGGCCGCCGCGCGGGTCGGGTTCCTGGTGCTCGCCATGGAGATCGTGGTCCTCCTCGTCTTCGTGGTGTCGGCGATCGTCGTCCTCGCGACGGACGGGGCGCAGCGGGACTGGCTCTCGCCGCTGAGCGGGGACGGCACGCAGGGGGCGTTCGCACTGGGGGCCGTGGTGGGGGCCGTGTCGGTGGCGGTGCTCTCCTATCTGGGCTTCGACGCGATCGCCTCGTTCGCGGAGGAGGTGACGGGGGGATCGGCGAAGGTGGCGCGGGCGGTGCTGTGCTGTCTGGCGCTCGCCGGTGTGCTGTTCATCGCCCAGACGTATCTGGTCGCGCTCCTGGAACCGATGTCGTCGGCGCAGCTCGCCGCCGAGCCCGCCAAGCAGGGGTCCGCTTTCTACGATGCGGTCGACTCGGCGGTCGGGGACTGGCTCCATGACCTGGTGGCCGTCAGCAAGGCGATCGGCGCGGCGTTCGCGGCGCTGGCCGGGCAGGCCGCGGCGGGGCGGCTGCTGTTCGCCATGGCGCGGGACCGGCGGCTGCCGGGGGCTCTGTCCCGTACGGATTCGGGTACGCCCCGGCTGGCCCTGCTCTGTGCGGCCGTCGTGACGATGGTCGCCGCGGTGTGGGCGGCTCGGCGGGACGACGGGATGGATCACCTGGTCTCGGTGGTGAATGTGGGTGCCTTGACGGCGTTCGTTTTGCTGCACGCGAGCGTGGTGGGGTGGTTCGCCGTGCAGCGGCGCGGGGGGCCCGTCAGCTGGTGGCGGCATTTGCTCGTTCCCGTGCTCGGGGCGGCGGTCACCATCGCGGTGATTGTCGAGGCTGCGGGGTCCGCGCAGGTGGTGGGGTTGGTGTGGTTCGTCGTGGGGCTTGCTGTGCTGGTTGCCCAGCGGGCTCGTCGTGGGGAGTCCTGAGCCGCCGCTTCGCGGCGGATGTCTCCCGCCCGCCCACCCGAATCTCCGGGTCCGGTCCTCCACGTAGGGGCGATGGGGTGTCAGAGGCGGCCTATACGCTCGGTGCATGGCTTTGAACACGTCCGCGGATGCTCCGCTGCCCGTCGGTGAGGTGTCGCGGCTCATCGGCGGGTGGATCGACCGGCTCGGTGCCGTGTGGGTCGAGGGGCAGATCACGCAGCTGTCGCGCAGGCCCGGCGCCGGCGTGGTGTTCATGACGTTGCGCGACCCCTCGCACGACATCTCCGTCAGCGTCACCTGTTACCGCCAGGTGTTCGACGCCGTCGCGGACGTCGTCTCCGAGGGCGCCCGGGTCGTCGTGCACGCCAAGCCCGAGTGGTACGCACCGCGGGGGCAGCTGTCCCTGCGGGCCGTCGAGATAAAGCCCGTCGGCGTGGGAGAACTGCTCGCGCGCATCGAGCAGTTGAAGAAGAGCCTGGCCGGGGAGGGGCTTTTCGCGCCCGAGCGGAAGAAGACGCTGCCCTTCCTGCCGCAGCTCATCGGGCTCGTCACCGGCCGCGCGTCCGCCGCCGAGCGTGACGTCCTGGAGAACGCGCGGCACCGCTGGCCCGCCGTCCGCTTCGAGGTGCGCAACGTCCCCGTCCAGGGCGTGCACGCCGTGCCGCAGGTCGTGCAGGCCGTGAAGGAGCTCGACGGGCTCGACGCCGTGGACGTGATCATCGTGGCCCGCGGCGGCGGCAGCGTGGAGGACCTGCTGCCCTTCTCGGACGAGCAGCTCGTACGGGCCGTCGCCTCCTGCCGTACGCCCGTCGTCTCCGCGATCGGCCACGAGCCGGACAACCCCCTCCTCGACTACGTGGCCGACCTGCGCGCCTCCACCCCGACCGACGCCGCCAAGAAGGTCGTGCCGGACGTCGGCGAGGAGTACGAACGGGTGCGGTGGCTGCGGGACCGGGCCCGGCGCTGCATGGACGCCTTCCTGGACCGCGAGGACCGCGGCCTCGCGCACGCCCTCGCCCGCCCCTCCATGGAGAATCCGCACCGCATGATCGAAGAGCGCGAGGAGCAGGTCTCGGCGCTCGTCGACCGCAGCCGCCGCACGCTCGGGCATCTCCTTGACCGCGCCGAGTCGGAGCTGACGCACACCCACGCGCGCGTGGTGGGCCTCTCCCCCGCCGCGACGCTCCAGCGGGGTTACGCGGTGCTCCAGAAGACCGATGGCTCGGTGGTGCGGGCCGCGGACGAGGTGACCGCCGACGAGGAGCTGCGCGCCCGGGTCGCCGAGGGCGAGTTCACCGTACGGACCGTAGATCCGTAGATCCGTAGATCTGAAGATCCGTGGATCTGCAGAAGCCGCGCGATAGATCCAGAGCAGCCGCGCGGCGCAGCGCACGCCGCACAAGCCACACAAGCCGTACGAACCGACATTTAGGGTGGGGCACATGACCAGCAAGACGGCCGAGGCCACGAGCCCGGCGGACGCACTCGGCTACGAGCAGGCGCGGGACGAGCTCATCGAGGTCGTACGCCGCCTGGAGACGGGCGGCACCACGCTCGAGGAGTCGCTCGCCCTGTGGGAGCGCGGCGAGGAGCTGGCCAAGGTGTGCCGCCGCTGGCTGGACGGCGCCCGCGCCCGCCTGGACGCGGCCCTCGCGGGGCCCGACGGGGACAGCGACGAGGACGAGACGGCGGACGACGACTGAGGAGGCGGCCGGGGGAGCCTGCCCGCCGGGGCCCTGCCCGCCGGGGAGACCCCGCCCGCTGGGACACCTCCCGCGACCTGGTGCGTTGTGAAGCGGATCACCTAACCCCGGATTTGGTTGAAACTTAAACCGCAGCGTCGTACGGTCGGTACCGCAAGCTGATCCACGCTCCACGCACGCACCGAGAAGGTTGATCCATGTCTCTCGTCCTTGACCCCGCCGCACAGGACCTGCTCTTCCGCGAGGCCCGCACCGCGAACTCCTTCACCGATGAGCCGGTCACCGACGAGCAGGTGCAGGCGATCTACGACCTGGTCAAGTACGGCCCGACCGCCTTCAACCTGTCGTCGCTGCGCGTCACCCTGGTCCGCTCCCCCGAGGCCCGCGAGCGCCTCGTCCAGCACATGGCCGAGGGCAACCAGCCGAAGACCGCGAGCGCCCCGCTCGTCGCGATCCTCTCCGCGGACAACGAGTTCCACGAGGAGCTGCCGGCGCTGTTCCCGCACTTCCCGCAGGCCAAGGACGTCTTCTTCTCCGAGCGCCCGGCCCGCGAAGGCGCCGCGCACCTCAACGCCGCGCTCCAGGCCGCCTACTTCATCATCGGCGTGCGCGCCGCCGGCCTGGCCGCGGGCCCGATGACCGGCTTCGACGCCGCCGGCGTCCAGAAGGAGTTCCTGGACGGCGACCACACCCCGCTGATGGTCGTCAACATCGGCAAGCCGGCCGAGAACGCCTGGTTCCCGCGCTCCCCGCGCCTTGAGTTCGACCAGGTCATCGAGACCGTCTGAGACTGAGCCAGCCAGCCAGCCAGCCAGGCAAGCAGGCAGCCAGCCAGGCAGGCAACAGGCAAGCAGTACGAGTGAGGGCCCCGGCGACAGCGCCGGGGCCCTCACTCATGTGCACGAACACGAATACAGACGTCAGGAAGTCTTCAGCGCCTGCGCCATCTCCGTCAGCTTGCCGAAGGACGCCGTACCCGCGACCACCGTCGTCGCGCCCTTGTCCTCGCGCACCAGGGCGTCGTACGTCGACCCCTTGTAGCGGTGCCACGTCTTGCCGCCGATCTCCTCGGTGGCCTTCGTACGCTCGGCCCGCTGCGTGGCCTCTTCGATGAACTCGGACGGCTTCGCCGTGGACTGCTTGACCGTGACGTACTCACCGGACGGGTCGAGGTACCCCAGGTGCCAGCTGTCGCCCTTCGAGCCGTCGAACCGCACCGACGTCGGCTTCCACGCCTTGGCCAGGCCCTCGGGGGCGGCCACCGGATACGCCGCCGCCCGGCGCGCGGACAGCAGCTCCACGCGGTAGTCGACGCGCTTGACGGGGCTCTTGGAGTCGTCGTGCGGGATGAAGACGTACATCGCACCGGCCACGAGGACGATCACCGCCATCGACCACAGCATGTTCCGTACGGTCTGTTTGCCTTGTCTGCCTGCCACGTCCCCATGTTCTCAGGCCGCCGGAACGACTCTGCCCCCGGTGGCCCCCAAGCGCCCGATCCGCTCATGCGTGGGGCCCTCTGCTCATTTTGTCGGCCTGCCGATAGAGTCAAGGCACACCCTCATCCGGCCGTCGTCGTATCAGCAGAAAGGTGCGCTCCGATGACCGAGCATCAGCATCATCTCCCTTCCGAGCTCGAAGTCTCTCCCGAGGCTCCCGACCGCAACCTCGCCCTGGAGCTCGTCCGGGTCACCGAGGCCGCCGCCATGGCCGCGGGCCGCTGGGTCGGCCGCGGCGACAAGATCGGTGCCGACGGCGCTGCCGTCAGGGCCATGCGGACCCTCGTCTCCACCGTCTCGATGAACGGCATCGTCGTCATCGGCGAGGGCGAGAAGGACGAGGCGCCGATGCTCTTCAACGGCGAGCGCATCGGTGACAGCACCGGCGCCGAGGTCGACATCGCCGTCGACCCGATCGACGGCACGACCCTGTGCGCGAAGGGGATGCCGAACGCCATCGCCGTACTCGCCGCCGCCGACCGCGGCGCCATGTTCGACCCGTCCGCGGTCTTCTACATGGACAAGCTGGTCACGGGCCCCGAGGCCGCCGACTACGTGGACATCAACGCCCCGGCGTCGGTCAACATCCGCCGTGTCGCCAAGGCCAAGGGCCGTTCGCCCGAGGACGTCACGGTCATGATCCTGGACCGCCCCCGCCACGAGGGCATCGTCAAGGAGATCCGCGAGACCGGCGCGCGCATCAAGTTCATCTCGGACGGCGACGTCGCCGGTTCGATCATGGCCGTGCGCGAAGGCACCGGCGTCGACATGCTCATGGGCATCGGCGGCACCCCGGAGGGCATCATCTCGGCCTGCGCGATCAAGTGCCTGGGCGGTGTGATCCAGGGCAAGCTGTGGCCCAAGGACGACGCCGAGCGCCAGCGCGCGCTCGACGCGGGCCACGACCTGGACCGCACGCTCTCGACGACCGACCTGGTCCAGGGCGACAACGTCTTCTTCGTCGCGACCGGCATCACGGACGGCGAACTGCTCCAGGGCGTTCGCTACGCCGCGGAGACGGCCTCGACCTCGTCCCTGGTCATGCGCTCCAAGTCGGGCACGATCCGCAAGATCGACTCGGATCACCGGCTCGCGAAGCTGCGCGCCTACAGCGCCATCGACTTCGACCGCGCCAAGTAGGCTGAATCGCGCGCGAGTTGCGCACGGCAGAGGGGGCGCCCCGTGCGGGGGACGCCCCCTCCGTTGCTTGCGCAGGTCTATCCCGCGGCGGCGATGGGCCCCGCGGACGTATGCGCGGCCTTCTTGAGCTCCACCTCGCGCCGGCGCCGCCTGGCGAGCACCACCCGGCGCTCCGCGGCGGTGAGGCCGCCCCAGACTCCGTACGGCTCGGGCTGGAGCAGTGCGTGCTCCCGGCACTCGACCATCACGGGACAGCGGGCGCAGACACGCTTCGCGGCTTCCTCGCGAGAGAGGCGTGCGGCGGTTGGCTCCTTGGACGGGGCGAAGAACAGCCCGGCCTCGTCTCGTCGGCACACCGCCTCGGTGTGCCATGGAGCGTCTTGGTTCCTATCGCGCACTGGCACCCGCGGGGCCGGAACAGCGGCGACCTGCAGGGACTGATGCGACGGCTGCAGCACGGGTCTACTCCTGACGACGGCTTCGCGAGCGAGAGACGATGCAGCAAGCTCTACCCGCTGTGCATGCGCCTATGCACTGAGTTCCGATGTACGAAAGTTCGCGCCGTCCGCGACGGGGTGCGCCCCGGCTCCGGTGGCCGGATGCGCCCCTTCGTTCAGTGCCCCAGATGCTTGCGCAGCTGCTTGTGCAGGTCCCTGACGAGCTTGCCCCGCTTGGGTTTCGCCTCGATGTTGCCCAGGACCGCGTAGCCGTCCACATAGACGACGGGGGCGTCCTGTTCGGCTGAATCCAGCATGTCCACTTCGAAGTTGCCGAGGACGCCGGTACCGCTGCCGCGCAGCGAGACGTTCTCCGGGACGCGGATCTCCACGTTGCCGAAGACGGAGATCGCCTTGATGACGACCTGGCGCTGCTCGAAGATCGCCTCGCTGAGGTCGATCTCCACATTGCCGAAGATCGCGTACGCGTGGGTGCGGCGGCTGACGCGCCAGCGGCCCTTGCGCACGGAGCTGCTGAAGACCGCGACCAGGTTCTCGTCGGCGACCGGGGGCACCGCGCCGTCCGAAGGCCGGATCGGGGCGGGCTCGGGCCGCGCCGTCGACCGCCCCGCACCGCTCGCCGCGGGCAGGTCGCTGACCAGCGGCTCCAGCTCACCCATGGTCTTGGAGCGGTAGACCCCGTCGATCCGCTCGGCGTGCTCCTCCGCGGTAAGACGGCCCTCGGCGAGGGCCTCGCGGAGGATGTCCGCCGTGCGGTCCCGGTCGGCGTCCGACGCGCGCAGGCCTGCCGGCTGCGTTTCCGGGTGGGTCTGCTGGGGGCGCTTGTCTAGGTCCACACCACTCAGCGTACCCAAACGCGATAGATCGCGACTACCCCCGGAGCACCCCGGAAGCACCCGGAGATTTCCCCGGGGCCCCCTACTGAGCCTTACCTCACAGGCCGAGCCCGATGTGCGCGTTCTACGCTGGTTGGCGCGCCGCCAATGGAGGCCGCGCCGCTGTCTGCCGAGTGAGGAATGGCCGTAATGCCAGAGTTTGAGTACTCCGATCTGCTCCCCCTGGGAGAGGACACCACGCCCTACCGGCTGGTGACCGCCGAGGGTGTCTCCACCTTCGAGGCCGACGGGCGGACGTTCCTCAAGGTCGATCCCGAGGCGCTGCGCAAGCTCGCCGCCGAGGCGATCCACGACATCCAGCACTACCTGCGGCCCGCGCACCTGGCCCAGCTGCGGCGCATCGTCGACGACCCGGAGGCCTCGGGCAACGACAAGTTCGTGGCGCTCGACCTGCTGAAGAACGCGAACATCGCGGCGGCGGGCGTGCTCCCCATGTGCCAGGACACCGGCACGGCGATCGTCATGGGCAAGCGCGGACAGCACGTCCTCACCGAAGGCGAGGACGAGAAGGCGCTCTCCAAGGGCATCTACGACGCGTACACGAAGCTGAACCTGCGCTACTCCCAGATGGCCCCGCTGAACATGTGGGAGGAGAAGAACACCGGCTCCAACCTGCCGGCCCAGATCGAGCTGTACGCGACCGACGGCGGCGCCTACAAGTTCCTCTTCATGGCCAAGGGCGGCGGCTCCGCCAACAAGTCGTTCCTCTACCAGGAGACGAAGGCCGTCCTGAACGAGGCCTCCATGATGAAGTTCCTGGAGGAGAAGATCCGCTCGCTGGGTACGGCCGCCTGCCCGCCGTACCACCTGGCGATCGTCGTCGGCGGCACCAGCGCCGAGTTCGCCCTGAAGACCGCCAAGTACGCCTCCGCGCACTACCTGGACGAGCTGCCCTCCGAGGGCTCCCCGACCGGGCACGGCTTCCGGGACAAGGAGCTGGAGGAGAAGGTCTTCGAGCTCACCCAGAAGATCGGCATCGGCGCGCAGTTCGGCGGCAAGTACTTCTGCCACGACGTCCGCGTGGTGCGCCTGCCGCGGCACGGCGCCTCGCTGCCCGTCGCCATCGCCGTCTCCTGCTCGGCCGACCGCCAGGCCACCGCGAAGATCACCGCCGAGGGCGTCTTCCTGGAGCAGCTGGAGACGGACCCGGCGCGCTTCCTGCCGGAGACCGAGGACTCCCACCTGGACGAGTCCGCGGACGTCGTCAAGATCGACCTCAACCAGCCGATGGACGACATCCTCGCCGAGCTCACCAAGCACCCGGTGAAGACCCGCCTCTCGCTGACCGGTCCGCTGGTCGTGGCCCGCGACATCGCGCACGCCAAGATCAAGGAGCGGCTCGACGCGGGCGAGGAGATGCCGCAGTACCTCAAGGACCACCCGGTCTACTACGCGGGCCCCGCCAAGACCCCCGAGGGCTACGCCTCCGGCTCCTTCGGCCCGACCACCGCCGGGCGCATGGACTCCTACGTGGAGCAGTTCCAGGCCGCGGGCGGCTCCAAGGTCATGCTCGCCAAGGGCAACCGCTCCAAACAGGTCACCGACGCCTGCGACGCGCACGGCGGCTTCTACCTGGGCTCGATCGGCGGCCCCGCCGCACGCCTCGCCCAGGACTGCATCAAGAAGGTCGAGGTCGTCGAGTACGAGGAGCTCGGCATGGAGGCGGTCTGGAAGATCGAGGTCGAGGACTTCCCGGCCTTCATCGTCGTCGACGACAAGGGCAACGACTTCTTCCAGAACCCGGCCCCGGAGCCGACGTTCACGCACATCCCGGTGCGCGGCCCCGGCCTGGCGTAGCACCACGTAAGGGCCCTCCACGCGCGCGTGGAGGGCCCTTACGCATGTGTCAGGCGTCCGTCAGGCGAACCGCTGGCCGGCCGCCCCGGTGCACTTCTGGAGCCGCAGCGGCTCCTTGGCACCCGACAGGGTCAGGCAGAGCCCGCTCGCGGCTGCGGGCCGCAGCGTCCCGGCGTCGCGGACGAACTTCTGGTTGCCGCCGCCGTGGCAGTTCCACAGGGTGACCGCTGTGCCTTCCTTGTAGGCGCCGTCGGGCACGTCAAGGCAGCGGTCCTGGGTCAGTCCGGTGTGCAGCGAGCCCCGCGATTCCTCGTACCACCAGTTCTGGTTGCGGTTGCCGGTGCAGTCCCAGCCCTGCACCTTGGTGCCGTTGCGGCTCTTCGACGCGTCGACGTCCACGCACGTCCCCGTGCCCGCGTTCTTCAGTGGCTTGTACGCGTCGTCCCAGCCGCCCCGGTAGAGCTTGGGGCTGCCGGTGCTCGCCGGGTCCGCGCAACCGCCCTCGCTCCAGCCGGAGTCGTAGATCTGCGTCAGGCAGGACGCGAAGGCCGCGTGGCCGCGGGCGTTGGGGTGGAAGGACTGGCGGACCGAATTGGAGTCCGGCGGGAAGGGGTTGGACAGTTCCACGTAGAGGCCGCGCGCCCAGGTGTCCTCCATGCAGACCTCATGGCCGTGGAAGAGCCGGGAGTTGTCGAGGTAGGTCGCGCCCGCCGCCTTCACCGCCTTGCGCATGCCCGTCTCGAAGGCGGGGACGGCGTAGTTGCGGCCCCACTCCGTGTCGGAGTCGTAGCCGAGACCGCCGCAGACCAGCTTGCCGGGGAACTTGGGGTTGTCCCGGAAGTCGGGGCCGATCGGGCTCGGGTAGCCCATGACGACCAGCTTGTAGTCGTCGCCCGCGTATCCGGCGTCCTTCATGACGGTCTTCAGGTCGCGGATCGACTGCTCGACCTTGGGCACCAGCGCGTCGACCCGCGCCTGCCAGCCCGCCGTGTACTTGCCCGCGCAGGCGCCCTGGCTGAGCAGGAAGCGCGTCACGCAGTCGGTCATCACCGGCGCGAATTCGAGGTCGTCGTTGGCCCCGATGACCAGCATGACCGCCTTGATCCTGGTGTTGCGCGCCTTGATGGCGAGGTTGTCGCTCTGCACCAGCTCGTCGGGGTACTGCTTCTGGCCGCCGATCCTGATGTTGACGGTCTGCGCTCCCGAGCAGGCGACGTTGTACGTCTCGTCGGCGGGAATGCCGGTGCGGTGGATCGCGGCGTCCGGGGAGCGGTGGCACCAGTTGTCGGGGCCGTCGGTGCCCGGTTCGTACGTGCCGACGCCCTCCCCCGAGATCTCGCTGTCCCCGAGCGAGATCAGCCCGGTCTTCCGTTCGGCCCGCGGGCGCTCGGCCGGGTCTCCGTAGAGCTTGGTCGCCTCGTCCGCCCGGATCTTCTCCAGTTCGGGCGACAGGGGCGTGGACAGGGGTGCGGTGCTCCCCCGGTGCTCCCGGTCCGTGCCGTCCGCCGCCTGCGCGGGCGTTCCCGCGACGGTGCCGAGCACCGCCGCCATCGCCACGGCGGCCGCGAACGTACATCGCAGCCTGCTCCGGCGGCCGTGTCTGATGCGCTTCATTGCGCCTCCCCGGTTTGGTGTTACCCACGGTTTTTACTGGTCAGTAAGAGCATTGGGAACACCTAGAACAAGACAAGTGCTCAACTTTTCGACGGGATCCGACGAAGGAGTAGGTTCGAGGGATGACCAGCGACGCCAGCGCAAGCGACAGCGGTGAGTACCGGATCGAGCACGACTCCATGGGCGAGGTGCGGGTTCCCGCGCACGCGAAATGGCGGGCGCAGACGCAGCGGGCGGTGGAGAACTTCCCCGTCTCCGGACAGCGCATCGAACGTGCGCACATCGCCGCGCTCGCCCGGATCAAGGCGGCCGCCGCGAAGGTCAACGCGGACCTCGGAGTGCTCGACAAGGACGTGGCGGCGGCGATCGCGGACGCGGCCGGCGAGGTGGCCGACGGCCGCTGGGACGAGCACTTCCCGGTGGACGTCTTCCAGACGGGGTCCGGCACCTCGTCCAACATGAACACGAACGAAGTCCTCGCGACGCTGGCCACGGAGAAGCTCGGCCGGGACGTCCACCCGAACGACCACGTGAACGCGTCCCAGTCGTCGAACGACGTCTTCCCCTCCTCGATCCACATCGCGGCCACCGGCGCCGTGACACAGGACCTGATCCCCGCGCTCGAACACCTGGCGGCCGCGCTGACGCGCAAGTCCGAGGAGTTCGCCGACGTGGTGAAGTCCGGGCGCACGCACCTGATGGATGCGACGCCCGTGACCCTGGGCCAGGAGTTCGGCGGCTACGCGGCCCAGGTGCGCTACGGCGTCGAACGCCTGCGGGCCTCGCTGCCGCGCCTGGCCGAACTGCCGCTCGGCGGCACGGCGGTGGGCACCGGCATCAACACCCCGCCCGGCTTCTCGGCGGCCGTGATCGACGAGGTGGCGCGGGTCACGGGGCTGCCGCTGACCGAGGCGCGCGATCACTTCGAGGCACAGGGCGCGCGGGACGGCATCGTGGAGACCAGCGGCCAGCTGCGCACGATCGGCGTCGGTCTCACGAAGATCGCCAACGATCTGCGCTGGATGGCGTCGGGACCGCGGACCGGGCTCGCCGAGATCAACCTGCCCGACCTCCAGCCCGGTTCATCGATCATGCCGGGCAAGGTGAACCCGGTGATCCCGGAGGCGGTACTGATGGTCGCCGCGCAGGTCACCGGCAACGACGCGACGGTCGCCGCGGCCGGTGCGGCGGGCAACTTCGAGCTGAACGTGATGCTCCCGGTCATCGGCAAGAACGTCCTGGAGTCGGTCCGGCTCCTGGCCAACGTGTCGCGGCTGCTCGCCGACCGGACGATCGACGGCATCACCGCGAACGCCGGGCGCGCCAGGGAGTACGCCGAGTCGTCGCCCTCCGTCGTCACCCCGCTGAACAAGTACATCGGGTACGAGGAGGCGGCGAAGGTCGCCAAGAAGTCCCTCGCCGAGCGGAAGACCATCCGCGACGTCGTGCTCGAAGGCGGCTACGTCGAGCGGGGCGAGCTCACGCTGACGCAGCTGGACGAGGCGCTGGACGTACTGCGGATGACGCGGCCTTAGGGCGTAGTTCCGCTACGCCCCGGCAGGTCCTCCCGGACGACTTCCGGGGGACCTGTCGGGGCGGCGACTAATATCTCTGCATGACAGACCTCACCACGCCGCCAACGACGAGCAGCGAAGCAGCACGCTGGGTTCCCGGCTCCCATGTGCTGTGGCGGTACAAGGACAACGCCGGGGACGGGATCCACATCTGCCGGCCCGTCACGGTCGTACAGGACACCGCGGAGCTGCTCGCCGTGTGGATGGCGCCCGGCACCGAATGCGTGAAGCCCGTCCTCGCCGACGGGACCGCCGTGCACCGCGAGCCCCTCGCCACCCGCTACACCAAGCCCCGCGCCCTGCGCAGGGACCGCTGGTTCGGCACCGGCGTCCTGAAGCTCGCACGACCCGCCGAGCCGTGGTCGGTGTGGTTGTTCTGGGACCCGGGATGGCAGTTCAAGAACTGGTACGTGAATCTCGAGGAGCCACGCGCGCGTTGGGCCGGAGGCATCGATTCCGAGGATCACTTTCTGGACATCTCCGTGCGGCCCGACCGTACCTGGCAGTGGCACGACGAGGACGAGTTCGCCCAGGCCCAGCGCGCCGGCCTGATGGAGGCCGGAAAGGCGCGGGAAGTCAGGGCCGCGGGGGACGCCGCCATCGACGTGATCCGTTCCTGGGGACGTCCGTTTTCGGACAACTGGCAGCACTGGCGCCCCGATCCGGACTGGGCGATTCCGCCCCTTCCGGATGACTGGGACCGCACGCCCACGCATGTGACGTCATGAGACCCTTGATGCGCCCCCATGGTTCAAACGTAGGATCGTCCTCCGCAAGGGCGCACAGCAGCAACTCAGCAGCAACTCCCTGAGCTTGCGCGATGCCTGACAGCATGTCATCGAGGGGCGGCAGAACGTGAGCGAGGCGAGCGAGCTCGACGGGTACGGCGCGCGAAGCGGCGTGCGGCCCGACCGGACGGGGCAGGCCGAGGCCTTCGACGCCATCGGAGCGCACTACGACGAAGCCTTCCCCCACAAGGACGGCCAGCTGGCCGCCGGGCGCAGGCTCGCCGACGCGCTGCCCGCCGGGTCGAGGGTCCTCGACGTGGGGTGCGGCACGGGAGTTCCCACCGCCCGGCAGCTCGCGGACGCCGGGCACCGGGTGCTCGGCATCGATCTCTCGTCCGGCATGCTCGACATCGCCAGGAAGAACGTTCCCGCGGACAACGCCGAATTCCGGCAGCTCGACCTGGCGGCGCTGCGAGCCGAAGGCCCCGACGCCGTCGGCACATTCGACGGGATCGCGGCTTTCTTCGCGCTCCTGATGCTGCCGCGCGCCGAAATCCCGTACGCTCTGCGGCTGCTGCACGGACTGCTGCGCCCCGGTGGTCTGCTCGCGCTCTCCATGGTCGAGGCCGACCTGGATGACGCGGGAATTCCGTTCCTGGGGCACACAATCCGGGTATCCGGTTACCTGCGGGACGAACTGCGGCAGGTAGTACGTGACGCGGGCTTCGACATCATCGACGAAGACACGTACTCCTACGCCCCGGCGAGTACCGACGTACCACCCGAACACCAGCTCTTCCTGCACTGCCGACGCGGCTGACCAAAGTAGCCACCGGACACCAAGGCGCAGCCCCGGACGGACGGATTCGAAACGCGTGACGGAGCACTCCATCCCCGACGAGGGCCGACAGCCCCGAGCTGCCCGGCCCGCCGCCCCCGCGGATCCCCGCGGGGCGCATGCGCGTGCCCGCAAGGCGCGGGACACCCAGGGCGCGCCCGCTCTCCCCGCACAGGCGCAGGCCCGTACGGGCGATGCCGCCGCCGGGCCCTGCGACGAGCACTCCCAGCCGTCCGGGCACGCGGGAGCGCAGCCCGACCCGCACCGGCCGCGCCCCGCCCCCGAAGGCGGGCCCGAACGCCCCGGCCCCGACCCGGCGGCCGGACGCGGCGGCGACCGGGACAGCCACGACGGCGCCCCCTCGGGCGCCCCCGGCGGTGAGGAGCGGCGTACGGGACAGCCACGGCCGCCCGGCTCCGGCCCCGCGGCGATGCGACGCGACGGTGACCGGCTGCGCTTCGTGGGCGCCGCGACCCGGCGCATCGCCCGCGGCATCGACCTGGACGAGATCGTGATGGGCCTGTGCCGGGCCACGGTGCCGACGTTCTCCGACGCGATACTGGTCTATCTGCGCGACCCGCTGCCGGTCGGCGAGGAGCGGCCGAGCGGCGCCCTCATCCTGCGGCTTCGCCGCACCGACCGGCTGCGTTCGATCGAGGAAGGCGCCGAGGACGTCGACACCGAGAGCGGCAACCCGCCCGCGCTCCAGGTGCAGAACGAACTCGTGACGACCGCCGAGCTGTGCGAGGTCCGCCCCGGCGGCGCCCTCGCCGAGGTCCTGCGCGGCGTACGCCCGGTCTTCGCCGACACCCCGGCCGCCCGCGCCGCACTGCCCGAACTGCTCGGCGAGGGCCGCACCGTGCCGCTCGGCCGGCGGACGATCCTCGCCCCGCTGCGCGGCAGACGCCGGGTGATCGGCGCCGCGGTGTTCCTGCGCCGCCCCGACCGGCCCGCGTTCGAGAACGACGACCTCCTGGTCGCCGCCCAGCTGGCCACGCACAGCGCACTCGGCATCGACAAGGCCGTGCTCTACGGCCGCGAGGCGTACATCGCCGACGAGCTCCAGCGCACGATGCTGCCCGAGACCCTGCCGCGCCCGACCGGCGTGCGCCTGGCATCGCGCTATCTCCCGGCCGCCGAGACGGCCAGGGTCGGCGGCGACTGGTACGACGCGATCCCGCTGCCCGGCAGCAGGGTCGCGCTCGTCGTGGGCGACGTCATGGGGCACTCCATGACCTCGGCGGCCATCATGGGCCAGCTGCGCACGACGGCGCAGACCCTGGCCGGGCTCGACCTGCCGCCCCAGGAGGTCCTGCACCACCTGGACGAGCAGGCCCAGCGCCTCGGCTCGGACCGGATGGCGACCTGCCTCTACGCGGTCTACGACCCGGTCGCGCACCGCATCACCATCGCCAACGCCGGCCATCCGCCGCCCGTCCTGCTGCACCTGGGAGGCCGCGCCGAGGTCCTGCGGGTCCCGCCGGGCGCCCCCATCGGCGTGGGCGGCGTCGACTTCGAGGCCGTGGAGCTCGACGCGCCCGCGGGCGCCACGCTGCTGCTCTACACGGACGGCCTGGTCGAGTCCCGCCTGCGCGACGTCTGGACGGGCATAGAGCAGCTGCGCGAACGGCTCGCCGCCACCGCCCAGTTGACGGGCCCGGACCATCCGCCGCCCCTCGAGGCCCTCTGCGACGACGTGCTCGACATGCTCGGCCCCGGCGACCGGGACGACGACATCGCGCTGCTCGCCGCCCGCTTCGACGGGATCGCGCCGAGCGACGTCGCGTACTGGTACCTGGAGCCGGAGGACGCCACGCCGTCGCGCGCCCGCCGCCTGGCTCGCAGCGCCCTGGAGCGCTGGGGCCTCCAGGAGCTGAACGACTCCGTGGAGCTCCTGGTCAGCGAGGTCGTCACGAACGCCGTGCGGTACGCGTCCCGTCCGGTGACCCTGCGGCTGCTGCGCACGGACGTCCTGCGCTGCGAGGTCGGCGACGACGTGCCGCAGCTGCCGCGGCTGCGCCAGGCGCGGGCCACGGACGAGGGCGGCCGGGGGCTCTACCTGGTCAACAGGCTGGCCCGGCGGTGGGGCGCGACACGGCTGAGCACCGGCAAGGTGGTGTGGTTCGAGCTGAACCACGGCTG
>NZ_JBNNJZ010000161.1:0-15600 GCF_050270335.1 Streptomyces sp. NPDC059900 | reverse complement strand
ATCTCGGCGTGCCCGGCCAGAGTTGATCCCAGCCCGCCAGGGGTGGGTCGGTGTGCATACGGGAGGTGGGCGAGATGCGGGACACGCTGGTGCTGAACGCGAGCTTCGAGCCGCTGTCGACGGTGACGCTGAACCGTGCCGTCGTACTGGTGCTTACGGACAAGGCAGTCGTCGAGCAGGCCCACCCCGGACTCCGTGTGCGCGCGGCGGCGGTCGAGATACCGGTGCCCCGGGTGATCAGGCTCTGCAGGTATGTACGGGTGCCGTTCCGAAGACGGGCTCCGTGGTCGAGGCGCGGTGTCCTGGTCAGGGACCAGCACAGGTGCGCGTACTGCGGGAGGCGGGCGACGACCGTGGACCACGTGGTGCCGCGGGCGCAGGGCGGTGCGGACTCCTGGCTGAACACGGTGGCTTCGTGCGCGCTGGACAATCACCGCAAAGCGGACCGTACGCCAGAAGAGGCGGGCATGCCGTTGTTGCGGCAGCCCTTTGAGCCGACTCCGGCCGACGCGATGTTGCTGGCGCTCGGCCGGGACGAGTTGGCCTCACTGCCGGAGTGGCTGGCAGCGCCTGCCGCCTGACCGCTCGGCGCCGTACCTGCCGGTTCCGAGAGTGCTCCCTGTGCGGGTTGTCCTTGGCTGAGCGCGCAGTTCCCCGCGCCCCTTCGGGCGCGGGGTTTCTTGCGTCAGTCGATCCGCGGTTGTTCGCGGCGCTCCGTGGCGGGGGCCGCCGGGGTGGGGCTGCCGGAGCCGCCGCCCAGGGGGCCGAAGTTGCCGAGTGCGCCGCCGAGGCCCTTGAGGGCGTCGCCGATCTCGCTGGGCACGATCCAGAGCTTGTTGGCGTCGCCTTCGGCGATCTTCGGCAGCATCTGGAGGTACTGGTAGGAGAGCAGCTTCTGGTCCGGGTCTCCGGCATGGATGGACTCGAAGACCGTACGGATCGCCTGGGCCTCTCCCTCGGCGCGCAGGGCCGCGGCCTTGGCCTCACCTTCGGCGCGCAGGATCGCGGACTGCTTCTCGCCCTCGGCGCGCAGGATCTCCGACTGCCGGACACCTTCGGCCTGGAGGATCGCGGCGCGCTTGTCGCGGTCGGCGCGCATCTGCTTCTCCATCGAGTCCTGGATGGAGGTCGGCGGCTCGATCGCCTTGAGCTCGACGCGGTTGACGCGGATGCCCCACTTGCCGGTGGCCTCGTCGAGAACGCCGCGCAGCGCCGCGTTGATCTCCTCGCGGGAGGTGAGGGTCCGCTCCAGGTCCATGCCACCGATGATGTTGCGCAGGGTGGTGACGGTGAGCTGCTCGATCGCCTGGATGTAGCTGGCGACTTCGTACGTCGCGGCGCGGGCGTCGGTGACCTGGTAGTAGATGACGGTGTCGATGTTCACCACGAGGTTGTCCTGGGTGATCACCGGCTGCGGCGGGAACGGGACGACCTGTTCACGCAGGTCGATGCGGTTGCGGATCGAG
Source organism: Streptomyces sp. NPDC059900 (assembly GCF_050270335.1). Classification (NCBI taxonomy): domain Bacteria; kingdom Bacillati; phylum Actinomycetota; class Actinomycetes; order Kitasatosporales; family Streptomycetaceae; genus Streptomyces; species Streptomyces sp. NPDC059900. The sequence goes on along the minus strand of NZ_JBNNJZ010000161.1, from coordinate 14,134 downwards.
TCGATGAACGGGACGACGATGTTCAGGCCGGCGTTCAGCGTTCTGGTGTAGCGGCCGAAGCGCTCGACGATCGCCGCGCTGGCCTGCGGGATGACCTGGATCGTCTTGATCAGGGCGATGAAGACCAGCACCACCAGAATGATCAGGACGATGATGATTGGTTGCATCGTTGTTCCCCGTACCCCTCTTGCCTCGGTGTTCCCGGAAGATCCGCAGAGCCGGAACGCCCGCGAAGATCTTGCTGGTCGAGTCTGTCAGACCGCCGCACACCCCGTGGTGCATTCACATGACGACGGCCGTCGCTCCGTCGATCTCGACCACGTCCACCTCGCGTCCGGTCTCGTAGCTCTGCTCGGTGTCGAGCGCGCGGGCCGACCAGATCTCGCCGGCGAGTTTGATGCGGCCTCCGGAGGCGTCAACTCGTTCCACGACGACGGCTGTCCTGCCTTTCAGCGCGTCAACTCCCGTGGCCAGCTTGGGCCCTTGGGTGCGTTGTCGCGCCGCGAAGGGGCGCACGACCGCGATGAGCGCGACCGACACAGCGGCGAAGACGACGACTTGGAGCACGGTGTCGCCGCCGAGGCCCGCGGTCACGGCGCCCGCGACAGCGCCCACGGAGAGCATGCCGAGCTCCGGCATCGCGGTCAGTACGAGCGGGATTCCGAGCGCGGCGGCGCCGATCAGCCACCACACCCATGCGTCGATGTCCACATGGTCATGGTAGGACCGCGAGACCGTCCCGCACAGGGCACGTGATCTCCCGGCCGGAGCGGGCCCGGCCGTTGGCGCCGGTTTCAGCCGAGCGGCAGGCCGTGCGCGCTCCAGCGCTCCCCCCGCTCCTCGACCACCAGGGGCAGTCCGAAGCAGAGGGAGAGGTTGCGGGAGGTGAGTTCGAGCTCCAGCGGGCCCGCGGCCATGATCTTGCCCTGGCGGATCATGAGGACGTGGGTGAAGCCGGGGGCGATCTCCTCGACATGGTGCGTGACCATGATCATCGAGGGGGCGATCGGGTCACGGGCGAGACGACCCAGGCGGCGTACGAGGTCTTCGCGGCCGCCGAGGTCGAGGCCCGCGGCGGGCTCGTCCAGGAGGAGCAGCTCGGGGTCGGTCATCAGGGCGCGCGCGATCAGGGTGCGCTTGCGCTCTCCCTCGGAGAGGGTGCCGAACCTGCGGTCCAGGTACTCGGTCATGCCAAGGCGGTCGAGGAAGGCGCGGGCGCGCTGCTCGTCGACGTCTTCGTAGTCCTCGTGCCAACCGGCGGTCATGCCGTACGCCGCCGTGAGCACCGTCTGGAGCACGGTCTGGCGCTTGGGCAGCTTCTCGGCCATCGCGATGCCGGCCACGCCGATGCGCGGGCGGAGCTCGAAGACGTCCGTGCCGGGCTTGCCGAGGGTCTCGCCGAGGATGGTGGCGGTGCCGGTGCTCGGGTGGAGGTAGCTGGACGCGACGTTCAGGAGGGTGGTCTTGCCCGCGCCGTTCGGTCCGAGGATGACCCAGCGCTCACCCTCCTTGACCGACCAGGAGACCTGGTCCACCAGAGCCCGGCCCTCGCGGACAACGGATACGTCCTCCAGCTCCAGTACATCGCTCATGAGCGCGTTGTCTCCCATTGCAGTCTCGGCTGTCGCTTGCGTCTGTGGACGCAGTCCCCTGGGAGAAAACCTACGCCACCGGTCGAGCGCTCCAGCCCCTAGCCCGGTCCTTAGGGTGTACGCATGCTCTCGGAACCACGTTCAGGACGCTTGGCGGCATGGGGAAATGCCTTGCTTGCCGGACTTGTCTCGCCGGATGAGGCGGTGCTCTCGATGGTCGGCGACGACGCCGTGCACCGCGTCGAAGGCCTCCCCGGCGAGTCGGGACCCGTCGGTCTCACGCTTGCCCTGGGAAGACTGCGCACGCTCGGGGTGACCGGGCTGAGGGTCGCGCTGCCCGCGCCGGGGCATCCGCTCGGTCTGAGCGGGCCGCCCGACTTCAACGCGCGGGCCCTGGATGCCGAGGAGGCGGTCGTCGCCTACGGGGCGCCGTACGGGCTTGTGCCGGAGGTGTCCGAGGCGGGGCCCGCAGGCGACGTTCACGTGGAGGTCCTCTGGCACTGCCTGCCCGTGCGGGAGGCGCCGCCCGCCGATGTGCCCTCGCTCGGCGAGGCGGAGCGTGAGCTCGCCGAGGCGCTGCGGGATGCGACGGAGGTGCTCTCGCGGCTCGACGTCGCGGGCTCGGGGCCGGTCGCCGAGGCGGCGGTGGACGCGTACCGGGCGCGGGCCGAGCGGGGCCGTGAGGTGCTCGCGCCGGGCTACCCGCCGCGTGCGGTACGGGTGTTGGAGCTGGCCCAGCGGGTCGGCCTGCTGATCTCGGTGGCGTACGAGAACGGCCATGGCGGGGCCGTGAGCGCCTCGGAGATGGCCGCGCGGGGTGAGGCGCTGCGTCCGGTCGAACGGACGGCACGGCGGGCGCAGGTGGCCGCGTACAACGCGTACGTGGAGGAGCGGGAGCGGTAGCCCTGCGGGGGGCTTGGCGGTTCCGGGGTGGCCCGGGGGCAGCCGCTGCGCGGCGGGGCTTCTGGTGGGGCTGCGGTGCTTCGCTCGGGGCCGTGCGTGTTCGTGCTTCGCTGCGGGTGCTCTGTGGCTTGTCGCGCCGTTCCCCGCGCCCCTGAAGGGCGCAAGACCGGCCCCCCGGATCAAGCCCGGGGGGCCGGTGGTCACTGCCGGACCGCGTTACGTCAGACGTTCACGCCGTCGTTCCCGAAGGCCGGGTTGAGGGCACCGATGACGGACACGGTGTTGCCCACGGCGTTCACGGGGATGTGCACCGGCGCCTGGACGAGGTTGCCCGAGCCGACGCCGGGGGAGTTGACGGCCTTGCCGCCCGCGTGCGCACCGTCCGTGGCGGAGGCGAGAGAGGCACCGGCGACGACGAGGCCACCCGCCACCATCGTGACAGCGGCGGCCTTCTTCAGGTTCTTCACTTCTGGATCCTCCTAAGCGATCGCTGCGGCCAGCCGCCGCAGCGCACACTGGAGAACGGCCGGGCGGCTCACAGGTTGCGCCGATCGGGGGACATCCACACGACGGTATGAATCTCAGACCGCGGCGCATCCGTCCGTCCCGCCGGTTGACGGAGTGTTCAGAAACGTTAATCAGCCGGTCACACCATGTCGTACGGCCCACAGGGCGGCCTGGGTGCGGTCGGCGAGGTCCAGTTTCATCAGGATGTTCGAGACGTGGGTCTTGACGGTCTTCTCGGAGAGCACGAGCGCACGCGCGATCTCGCGGTTCGAGCGGCCGTCGGCGATGAGCCCGAGCACCTCGCGCTCCCGCTCGGTGAGGGAACCGCCTCTCCCCTGCCCGGTGTTGGACTCCTCCTGGGACAGCAGCGCCCCCGCCACCTCGGGCTGGAGGAGCACATGGCCCGCGTGCACGGAGCGAATCGCGCCCGCCAGGGCCTCCGGGTCCACGTCCTTGTAGACATACCCGGCGGCGCCGGCGCGCAGGGCAGGGACGACCGTGCGTTTCTCGGTGAAGCTGGTGACGATGAGCACGCGCGCGGGGTTGGCCAGTTCGCGGAGCTTGCGCAGCGCCTCGACGCCGTCCATGCCCGGCATCTTGACGTCCATGAGGACGACGTCCGGCTTCAGCTTCTCGGCCTGCTCGACCCCTTCGGCGCCGTCCGACGCCTCGCCGACGACCTCGATGTCGTCCTGCACCTCCAGGAACGTACGCAGACCGCGGCGGACCACCTGGTGGTCGTCGACCAGCAGCACCCGGATCCCTGTCTTCGCACGGAACACACCGTCAGCCACCGGGAACCTCCATCTCGATCGTCGTGCCCTTGCCGGGCTCCGATTCCACGGTCAGCCGTCCGCCGACCCCGCTCGCCCTGTCCCGCATCGAGACCAGGCCCAAGTGCCGCCCCGCGCGGCGGATTCCGCGCGGGTCGAAGCCGCACCCGTCGTCCGTGACGCGCAGCACGGCTCCCGCCCCGCGCCGCGCCAGGGTCACGCCGACGCGTTTGGCCCCGGAGTGGCGCAAGGCGTTGTGCAGCGCCTCCTGGGCGACGCGCAGCATCGCCTCCTCCTGGGCGGCGGGCAGGGCGCGCACCGCGCAGCTCTCGAAGGTGACTTCGGCGGAGTGCGCGCGGTCCAGGACCTGCGTGTGCGTGCGCAGGGTGGCCACCAGGCCGTCCTCGTCCAGGGCGGCGGGGCGCAACTCGACCACGGCGGAGCGCAGTTCGTCCGCGGCCTCCGCCGCGAGCACCGCCACCTGCTGGAGTTCGCCCTTGGCGCGCGAGGGATCGCGGTCCACCAGAGCGGCGGCCGCCTGGGCCGTAAGGCGCAGGGAGAACAGCTTCTGGCTGACGGCGTCGTGCAGTTCGTGGGCGAGGCGCGAGCGCTCCTCGGCGATGGTCAGCTCGCGGCTGCGTTCGTAGAGACGGGCGTTCGTCAGGGCGATCGCCGCGTGCTGGGCGAGGATCGTCAGGAGCTCTTCGTCCTCGGCGGTGAAGCCGCAACCGCCCTGCGGCTTGGGGCACTTCTTGTTCGCCAGGAAGAGCGCGCCGAGCGTCTCGTCTCCGGAGAGGATCGGCAGGCCCAGGAAGTCGGACATGTCCGGGTGGGCGGACGGCCAGCCCTCGAAGCGCGGGTCCTCGCGGACGTCGGCGAGGCGCTCGGGCTCCGCCTTGTGCAGCATCGCGGCGAGGATGCCGTGCTGGCGGGGCAGCGGGCCGATGGCACGCCACTGCTCCTCGCTGACGCCGTCCACGACGAACTGGGCGAATCCGCCGTGGTCGTCCGGGACGCCGAGCGCCGCATACTCCGCGTCGAGCAGCTCGCGGGCGGAGGCGACGATCGTCTTGAGGACGTCGCGCACCTCGAGCTGCCTGCTCATGGCGAGAAGCGCGGAGCTCACCGCGTTCAGGCCGGACCGGTGTCCTTGACTCATGGCCTCACGGTACCGGCGGGGTGTGACAGTGCGTATCGGACCTGTGGCGGCCACCGCCTAGGGCCGCGGGCGTAGGCCGAAGGACCCTCGCCGTTGCGGCCCGCGCACGAGGCGCCGGCGGCGGGTCCGTTCCTAGCGTGGAATTCATCCGCCGGAGAGGCGGCTGCCAGGGCGACCCGAGGGGACGGATGTCATGCCGGTAGCGATCATCACGGGGGCTTCGAAGGGGCTGGGCCGCGCGCTGGGGGCGGCGCTCGCCGGGCGCGGGTGGGATCTGGTGCTCGACGCGAGAACGGCTTCCGTGCTGGAGGAGGCCGCAGGCGACCTCGCGGGGCACGGCGCGCGCGTGGAGGCCGTCGCGGGGGACGTCACGGATGCGGGGCACCGGGCGGATCTGGTGGCCGCGGCGCGCAAGCTGGGCGGTCTCGATCTGCTGGTGAACAATGCGAGCGCGCTGGGTGCGGAGCCCCTCGTACGCCTTGAAGAGCTCACGCCCGAGGGGCTGCGGCGGGCTCTGGAGACCAATGTGGTGGCGGCTCTGGGGCTGATCCGGGAGGCGTTGCCCTTGTTGCGGGCATCGGGGGCGGGGGCGGTGGTCGACGTCAGCTCCGACGCGGCCGTCGAGGCATATGAGACGTGGGGCGGATACGGGGCGTCCAAGGCCGCCCTCGATCATCTGTCGGCGGTCCTTGCCGTGGAGGAGCCGGGGATCAGGGTGTGGGCGGTCGATCCCGGTGACATGCGGACCGATCTCTACGAAGCGGCCGTTCCGGACGACGACGCCACGGGGCGGCCGCTGCCCGAAGCGGTGGTGCCCGGCTTCCTGCGGCTGCTCGACGAGCGTCCGGCGAGCGGGCGGTACTCGGCTTCTTCTCTGATGGACGTCCGATGACGCTCGCCGTGCGGGTGCCCGACGAGCTGGCGGCGCGGGTCCCCGTCGAGCAGCGGGGCCAGGGGCTGGGCAGGGACGCGGTGCGGCTGCTCGTGTCCCGCGGGACGGAGGTCTCGCATCACGCGTTCGCCGACCTGCCCTCGCTGCTGCAGGCCGGGGACCTCCTGATCGTGAACACCTCGCGGACACTGCCCGCTGCGGTCGACGCGACCGCCGGGCACGCGCGCGTGGTGGTGCACTTCTCGACGCGGGGCGACGACGGACGGTGGGCCGTCGAGTTGCGGGATCCGGACGGACGAGGCACCACGCGTGCGCGTGCGGGCGGGCCCGCGGGTTCAGTGGTGCGGCTCCCCGGAGACGTACGACTCGTCCTGGAGGAGCCGCTGGCGCCGGGGAGCGGGCGGTTGTGGTGGGCCAGGGTTCCGGCCGATGTGCCGTCGCTGCTGCGGCGGCACGGGCGCCCCATCCGTTACTCCTATACGGAGAGGGACCAGCCGCTCTCCGCCCACCAGACCGTGTTCGCTCTGCCCTCGGCCGACGGAACGGGCAGCGCGGAGATGCCGAGCGCGGCCCGGCCGTTCACCGCGGCCCTGGTGGCACGCCTGGTGAGCCGGGGTGTGCAGTTCGCGCCGGTCACGCTGCACACGGGGGTGGCGTCGCCCGAGGCGCACGAGCCGCCGTATCCCGAGCTCTTCGAGGTGCCGGAGACGTCGGCGCGCCTGGTCAATGCCGCCAGGGCGGGCGGCGGGCGCGTCATCGCGGTCGGGACGACGGCGGTGCGCGCCGTCGAGTCGGCGGCGGGGCCCGACGGGGTGGTCCTGGCGGCAGCGGGCCGTACGGAGCTCGTGGTGACGCCGGAGCGGGGCGTGCGCGCGGTGGACGGGCTGCTCACGGGGCTGCACGAGCCGCAGGCGTCGCATCTGCTGATGCTGGAGGCGGTCGCGGGCCGGGCCGCCGTCGACCGGGGTTACGCGGAGGCGGTACGCCGTCTCTACCTGTGGCACGAGTTCGGCGACGTACACCTCCTACTTCCGGAGGAGTTTGCTCACCCGGAGAGTTGCGGCGGCAACTCTCGGTGAGTTTGTTACGCGTTCGATGTGAGCCCGCGCATAGGGTGCATGTCACGTACGAAGACCCCTAGTGGATGAGATATCCCTTTATGCGCATGGCAAGGAATGCAGTCAAAAGGTACGTCGCGCCCCCTGATCCACTACCCGGCTTCGTACGTCACTGCTTTGCCACAGAATTTTGCGGCCGCTAACAATTGCTCCCGTCGCTCGGCGCCGCGGTCTTGCACCGCGGCGTTTGTGCCGGAGAAGCAATGTCCCCGCCGGCCGGAGCGACCTCCGCTATTCGAAGAGGTCCATCAGCATGTCCCAGCACACCACCCCTGGTCATAGTCGCCCCGCGCTGACCAAGACCCAGAAGTTCTCGATCGCCGGTGTCGCCACGCTCGGCGCCGCTGCCCTCGCGTTCTCCCTCGTGCCGGGCAGCGCCGATGCCGGAACCCGGGACGTCTCCGCCGCCCCGGTGGCCTTCACGCAGAACGCCGACGCCCAGCAGTCGGTGCACGCCAGCGTCGCCAAGCAGCAGACCAACGCCGACAAGCAGGCCAAGGACGCCGCTGCCGCGAAGGCGAAGGCCGACGCCGAGGCCGCCGCGAAGAAGCGGGCCGACGAGGAGGCCGCGGCCAAGAAGAAGGCCGAGGACGAGCGCAAGGCCAAGGAAGCCGCGAGCCGTGCCGCCGCGCGCAAGCCGGTCTACGCCAACAACCTCGACGGCTGGATCCGCCAGTCCCTGGACATCATGAAGTCCAAGGGCATCCCCGGCTCCTACGAGGGCCTGCACCGCAACATCATCCGTGAGTCCGCGGGCAACCCGAACGCCAAGAACGGCTGGGACATCAACGCCATCAACGGCACCCCGTCCGTCGGCCTGCTCCAGGTCATCCAGCCGACCTTCGACGCCTACCACGTCGAGGGCACGTCCACGAACATCTACGACCCGGTCGCCAACATCACCGCCGCCGCCAACTACGCGGCCGACCGGTACGGCTCGATGGACAACGTGAACAGCGCCTACTGAGCCTGATCCCCGGATCGACGGACCTCTTCGCCGAGGCTCGACAGACGCCGAAGGGCGGCACCCCCACGGGGGTGCCGCCCTTCTCGTCTGCCCGCGGGCAGACGATTACTTGCGCATGACCTCGGGCTCGTGACGGCGCAGCAGCCGTGCGACCGCGAAGCCGCAGGCAATGCCGATCAGGAGCAGGATCGTGATGTTGATGCCCCACTGGCTTGCCGAGTGCTCCCACAGCGGGTCGAGGTCGCCCGGCTTCTTCGGGTCCCACGGCGGCATGAGGTGCGCGAGGTCCAGCGTGGCGCCCGCACCGGCGATGGCCCAGCGCGACGGCATGAGCCAGGCGAACTGCTCCAGGCCCGGCGAGCCGTAGACCTGGAAGAGCACGCCGGTGAAGACGACCTGGACGATCGCGAACATGACCAGCAGCGGCATGGTCTTCTCGGAGGTCTTCACCAGCGAGGAGATGACCAGGCCGAACATCATCGAGGTGAAGCCCAGGGCGATGATGACCAGGCAGATCTCGACGGCCGGGGGCATGATCAGGCCCTCCGCCGGCATGTCGCGCGTCGCGAAACCGATTCCGCAGATGATGACGCCCTGGAAGGCCGTGATCACGCCGAGGACGATGACCTTGGACATCAGGTACGCCGAGCGGGAGAGGCCGGTGGCCCGTTCCCGTTCGTAGATGACCCGTTCCTTGATCAGCTCACGTACGGAGTTGGCCGCGCCGGAGAAGCACATGCCGACCGCGAGGATCAGCATGATCGTTCCCGCGTCGCCGTTGAACTTGGCCGGCGGCTTGGGCGGGCCGAGCCCGAAGTCGGCCGGGATGACGACGCTGACGATGCCGAGGACCGCGGGCAGGATCACCATCAGGCCCATGAAGCCCTTGTCGGAGGCGATCACCGAGGTGTAGCGGCGGATCAGGGTCCACAGCTGTGAGCCCCAGCCCTGCGGCTTGGGCGGCCTGATCGCCTGCGGCGGCGGCATGTGGACCGGCTGCGCGGCCACGGCGTCGATGTCGGCGGCGTACATCTGGTAGTGCTGCGAGCCCTTCCAGCGGCCCGCCCAGTCGTAGTCGCGGTAGTTCTCGAACGCCGAGAAGACGTCCGCCCACGTCTGGTAGCCGAAGAAGTTGAGTGCTTCCTCCGGCGGACCGAAGTACGCGACCGAACCGCCCGGCGCCATCACCAGGAGCTTGTCGCAGATCGCGAGCTCGGCGACCGAGTGCGTGACGACCAGGACCGTACGGCCGTCGTCCGCGAGACCGCGCAGGAGCTGCATGACGTCGCGGTCCATGCCCGGGTCGAGGCCCGAGGTCGGCTCGTCCAGGAAGATCAGCGACGGCTTGGTGAGAAGCTCCAGGGCCACCGACACGCGCTTGCGCTGGCCACCGGAGAGGGAGGTGACCTTCTTCTCCTTGTGGATGTCCAGCTTGAGCTCGCGCAGGACCTCGTCGATGCGCTGCTCGCGCTCCTGCTCGCTGGTGTCCGAGGGGAAGCGCAGCTTGGCGGCGTACTTGAGGGCCTTCTTTACGGTCAGTTCCTTGTGCAGGATGTCGTCCTGCGGGACCAGACCGATGCGCTGGCGCAGCTCGGCGAACTGCTTGTAGAGGTTCCGGTTGTCGTAGAGGACGTCGCCCTGGTTGGCGGGCCGGTAGCCGGTGAGCGCCTTGAGCAGGGTGGACTTTCCGGAGCCCGAGGGGCCGATGACCGCGATGAGCGACTTCTCCGGGACACCGAAGGAGACGTCCTTGAGGATGTCCTTGCCGCCGTCGACCGTCACCGTCAGGTGGCGGGCGGAGAAGGAGATCTCACCGGTGTCGACGAACTCCTCGAGCCTGTCGCCGACCAGCCGGAACGTCGAGTGGCCGACGCTGACGATGTCGTTCGGGCCGATGAGGGCCGTGCCCGACTTCGCGACCGGCTGACCGTTGATGTAGGTGCCGTTGTGCGAGCCGAGGTCGTGGATCTCGAAGCGGCCGTCCGGAGTGGCCGTGAACTCGGCGTGGTGCCGGGAGACCTGGAGGTCGGAGACGACCAGTTCGTTCTCCAAGGCGCGGCCGATGCGCATCTTGCGGCCGAGCGCGAGCTGGTGGAACGTCGTCGGGCTGCGGTCGCCGTAGACCGGCGGGGCCCCCGCGGCACCGCCGGAACCCGCACCCGGACCCTGCTGCTGCGGGACCTGCGGCTGCTGAGGCTGCTGGTGCTGAGCCTGCTGGTGCTGCTGCGGCCAGCCCTGCTGCTGGGGCATCTGCTGCTGCGCGTGGTGCTGCGGCGCCTGCTGCTGGGGTGCCTGGGCCGCCCAGCCGGGTCCGCCCTGCTGCTGCGCGTGGTGCTGCGGTGCCTGGTGTTGCGGCGCCTGATGGGCCGGTGCCTGCTGCGCGGCCTGCTGCGGCGCGGACATGGCGGCGGCGCCGGACGCGCTGCCGGACACATTCAGCCGCGGGCCGTCGGTCGCGTTGCCGAGGTTCACGGCCGAGCCGGGACCGATTTCCATCTGGTGGATCCGCTGGCCCTGCACAAAGGTGCCGTTGGTGCTGCCGTGGTCCTCGATGACCCAAGTGCGGCCGCTCCAGCTGATCGTGGCGTGACGCCAGGACACTCTGGCGTCGTCAAGCGCGAGATCTCCCTGCGGATCACGTCCGAGGGTGTACGACCTGGACGGATCGAGCGTCCAGGTCCTTCCATTCAATTCCAGTACGAGTTCCGGCACTCCAGCCCCACTGAGTTGTCCCCCGAGCTAGCCCCCGTCATGGGGAGTCTAGGGATGTCGAACATCGGGAGGAACTATTTCAGGCGGAGGCCTCTGACCGAAAGTCGGGCCTTGTGAAGACTGCGTACGGGCCTCCGTGACCGCCCCGTTGACTGGGCAGAAACCGCCCCGGAGAGTAGTAACCGCCCATGAGTGCGTACGGATCATGCGCATTGCGCATATCTCGTGTGAATAGGGCGACGCGGTGCGAGTCGGGGGGGATCCTGATGGAGACCGGCGATAAGCGGGCCGAAGGCCGGGGCGTGCGGTGGGGCGATGTGCTGCTTTCCGCGATCGCCGCCGTGAGCTGGGCCCTTGTCGGCATGGCCGGCACGGCGGCGCTCGGCCTGCATCTGCTCGGGGCGGACGCGGTGGCGTCGCTCGGGCCGATGACGGCAGCCGTGGTGGCGCTCGGCGCGGGGGGCTCGGTCACCCCCTCCGGTGACGTGTCGGCATTCGGCCTCGAAGGGGCCCAGGCGACCACCGCGATCGATGTCGCACCGCTGGGCGTCGGGCTCGCCGGCGCGGTACTCCTTGCGTATTTTTTCCTACGCTCCCTGCGTGGAGCGGGAGTTGTGATCTCTCCCGCGGAGCTGGCGGCACGGGCCGGTGCGGTGGTCGTCCTCTTTGTGGCGATGCTCGGAGGGCTCGCCTGGGCGGGTCACGACATCATCACGATCAAGGGTGACCAGCTGGGGATCGACCAGGGCATCGACAAAGGGATCGACCAGCTCCCGGACAACATCACGGACAAACTGCCCGGCGGGCTCGGTGACATCGGGGGCCTGCTGCCCGATCGCCTCGGCGATCTCGCGCAGGCGAAGGCGTCGGTCGGCTTCACCGTGGAGACGGGTCCGACGCTGCTCGGGGGCGCGTTGTGGGTGCTCGTCGTGCTGCTGATCGCGCTGCTCGCCTCGCGTCGCACGCCGCTGCCGCGCGGGTGGGACGTCGTGCACCGCGTGGTGCGCCCTGCCTCGTCGGCGCTGGTCACGGTCCTGCTGGTGGCGGTGCTCGCCGGGCTCGCCGCGGCGGTGTACGCGATGATCGGCGACGACCATCCCAAGCGGATCGCGGGGGCCGCGCTGCTGGGGGCGCCGAACGGGGTGTGGCTCGGGGTGCCGGTCGGGCTCTTCGTGCCGTGGGACGGCGAAGCCACGGGGCAGCTGGCGAAGCTGCTGCCCGATCCGGTGGACGACCTCCTGACCGGGCCCGGTTCGTCGGGGAGCGAGGCAGTGACGCTGGGGCGGCTCGCGGAACTCGACAGCCGGGTGTGGCTGCTCGGCGTCGCGGCGGCGCTGATGATCCTGTTCGCCGGGGTGCTCACCGCTGTCCGCACTCCTTACTTACGTGGCGAGACCGGCGCCCTGAGGTTCGCGGGGCAGTGTGCGGTGCGGCTCGGCGTGGTGACGGCGGCCGGGCTGCCATTGCTGGTGTGGCTGACGGGGGTGTCCGCCGACGCCTCGCTCTCGGTGCTCGGCTTCGACGCCTTCGGAGCGGGCATCGAGCTGCACGGGCAACTGGGGATGGCGTTGCTCCTCGGTGCGGTGTGGGGTGCGGGGGCGGGCGCGGTGGGGGCGTTGCTCGCTGTGGCGAGCGGGGCTGCGGGGGGTCGGGTTTCGGTGCTTGCGCGAGACGGGGGCGGGGGCGTGGCGCTGCCGGGCCGGACTGAGGGTGCGGCCGTCGCTGCCGGGGGCTATGGGACTTCCGGGAGCTCTGGGGCTGGCGGGGCTGGCGGGGCTGGCGGGGCTGGCGGGGCTGGCGGGGCTGCTGGACCGTACAGCCCCAGCGCTCCGTTCCGGCCCTCGAACCCTGGCACCAACCCCTACCTCCGGCCGCCGCGCGATGTCTCCGGGGCGCCGACGGTGGCGGGTCCGGTCGCTCCCCCTCCCCAGCCGAAGCCGCGGCCCCGCTCCTCGGACGAGGGCGGCGAATGGCCACCGCCACCGCCTCCCCCGCCGCCACCGCCGGGTTCGGGGTCCGGACCCCGGGGAGGCCGGGGGCGGTAGCTCCTCCGTGCGGCGGCGGCTTCGGCTGCTGCGGCAGGCGCCGACCGCAGGGCAAGCGAGCCGGAGGGCAAGCAGACCCGAGGGCAAGCAGGCCCGAGGAAAGAAAAGACCCGGCGAGGGACTCGCGCGGTGTCCGGCACGCGGACCACCCCGGCGGGCCGGCCGGACCGCCGGATACGGTGGGCCTCACCATGAGCGCTCCTCATCTCCCGCAGCCCGCCGACATCCCCACGCTCCTCGTCAAGATCTTCGGCAAGGACCGCCCGGGAATCACCGCAGGCCTCTTCGACACCCTCGCCGCCTACTCCGTCGACGTCGTCGACATCGAGCAGGTCGTCACCCGTGGCCGCATAGTGCTGTGCGCGCTCGTGACCGAGCCGCCGGCCGGTCTGGAGGGCGACCTGCGGTCCACCGTGCACAGCTGGGCCGAGTCCCTGAAGATGCAGGCCGAGATCATCTCGGGCATCGGCGACAACCGCCCGCGTGGCCTTGGCCGTTCCCACATCACCGTGCTCGGCCACCCCCTCACCGCCGAGTCGACGGCCTCCATCGCCGCCAGCATCACCGCGACCGGCGGCAACATCGACCGTATCTTCCGGCTCGCCAAGTACCCGGTCACCGCAGTGGAGTTCGCCGTATCCGGCACGGAGACCGAGCCGCTGCGGACCGCCCTCGCCCTGGAAGCGGCGAAGCTCGGCGTGGACGTCGCCGTCGTCGCGGCGGGCCTGCACCGCCGTGCCCAGCGGCTCGTCGTGATGGACGTCGACTCGACCCTCATCCAGGACGAGGTGATCGAGCTCTTCGCGGCGCACGCCGGCTGCGAGGACGAGGTCGCCGAGGTGACCGCGGCCGCGATGCGCGGCGACCTGGACTTCGAACAGTCGCTGCACGCCAGGGTGGAGCTCCTCGCCGGGCTCGACGCCTCGGTCGTGGACAAGGTCCGCTCCGAGGTCCGCCTCACCCCCGGCGCCCGCACCCTCATCCGCACGCTCAAGCGCCTTGGCTACCAAGTGGGCGTCGTCTCGGGCGGGTTCACCCAGGTGACCGACGATCTGCAGGAACGTCTCGGCCTCGACTTCGCGCAGGCCAACACCCTGGAGATCGTCGACGGCAAGCTCACCGGCAAGGTGACCGGCGAGATCGTGGACCGCGCGGGCAAGGCCCGTCTGCTGCGCCGCTTCGCCGAGGAGGCCGGGGTCCCGCTGGAGCAGACCGTCGCGATCGGCGACGGCGCCAACGACCTCGACATGCTGAACGCGGCCGGTCTCGGTGTCGCCTTCAACGCCAAGCCCGTCGTCCGGCAGGCCGCGCACACCGCGGTGAACGTCCCCTTCCTCGACACCGTCCTCTACCTTCTCGGCATCACCCGCGAAGAGGTCGAGGCAGCGGACACGCACACCGACTGACGCACGTACGGCGATGGGCCCCGGAACCGCTGCGGTTCCGGGGCCCACCGCCGTACGTGC
>NZ_JBNNJZ010000160.1:11308-15638 GCF_050270335.1 Streptomyces sp. NPDC059900 | reverse complement strand
CACGAGCAGGCAGCCCGGGCCCTGGCCGATGCCGGCCAGGTGGCGGCGGTATTGGCCGCCGACGACGCACGGACCCGCGCCGGATCCCTGCCCGGCGGCGCCCGCGGGGTCGTCGTGACGTCGGCAGGCCTGAACCGCGCGGTCTTCACCGCATCGGGGCTCGACGCACCGCCCAAGGGGAAGGTCTACGAACTCTGGTTCGCCGAGGACGGCACCATGCGACCGGCGGGATTCCTCGGCGGGGACGGGAGCGGGCAGCTCGCCCTCATGAGCGGCACGATCGGCCGGGCCACCGGCATGGCCCTCACCATCGAGCCCGCAGGAGGCTCCCGGACGCCGACCCTGCCGCCGGTAGGCCTGATGAATTTTCCCGCCCGGCCTGCCTGACGAGAATGCCGCAGGGTGAACACTCGGCGCCCGGAAAACAACCCACAGTCATTATGTGCATATTCAAATATTCTTTTCCGCCGATCGCGCCAATCCGGCACCGATTCCGCTGCGAATTACCAGTGTCTACGGCACCAGCCGGTTCTCCGACTCTCTTCGGGGGAGGGTCGGAGAGTCCCCACCGGCCACCGCCGGCACCCGTGCAGGAGCAATCCGAGCACTCGCCTCGTCCCGAGGAGGGACCGATCATGACCACCCGAAGCATGATCCACACGGCCGCCCTTTCCGCTGCGGCGATCGCCCTGCCCATTTCCCTTGGGTTCCTCGCCCCAGCCGCCCACGCCAACGACAGCGAGACCTTCGGATCCGCATGTTCATCGGTTCCCAAAGAAGGGGCAGGCAGCCTCGACGGCATGGCCAAGGACCCGGTAGCCACCGCCGCCTCGAACAACCCGGCACTGTCGACCCTCGTGACCGCGGTCAAGAAGGCGGGTCTGGTCGACACGCTCAACAACGCGAAGGACATCACCGTCTTCGCCCCGACCAACGACGCCTTCAAGAAGATCCCGAAGGCCGACCTGGACAAGGTCCTGGCCGACAAGGAACAGCTCACCAAGATCCTCACGTACCACGTGGTGGGCGAGAAGGTCGCGCCGAGCCAGCTGTCGATGGGGTCCTTCAAGACCATGGAGGGCAGCAAGCTCACCACCGACGGATCCGGCGACTCGTACAAGGTCAACGACACGTCCAACATCGTCTGCGGCAACATCAAGACCGCCAACGCCACGGTGTACCTCATCGACAGCGTCCTCATGCCGCCCAAGTAGGCGGCGACCGGTGAGGGGTCCGGGCTGTGGCTCAGCAAGACCGCCACGGCCCGGACGCATGAATCGCACGGTGGCAGCCCCTCCCCCATGCCCGTCCCATAGCCCGTAGCCCACGGCCGCGGGGCCACATGGGGGAATTCGCGCGCTCGCCCGTACGCATTCCTCTTGCCGGATTGTCGTACGGCCATGAACACCACGAACCTGGAAGCGGGCCTACGCCCCGCTGCGCCGCCCGCTGCCGCATCCCGCCAGGCCACGGCCACCTTGCCCTCAGCCTCCGATCGCCGTCGCCTGCGCGAGCAGTGGGGACTGACACCACATCAGGTCGCCGCGGCTTTCGGCGTGACGGTGACGACCGTGCAGTCCTGGGAGGCGGGTCGAACCGCACCCCGGGGCGAAAGACGCCGCGCCTACGCGCAGTTCCTCGCGGGCCTGGGCCAGTCAATGCCCGCGCAGCACACACCACACCGCGGCAACCCGAAGCCCGGCGCGACGGTGGCCGTGGCGATGCGGCCAGGTGCGGCACCCATGACCGGCGGCCGCCCCGTACTGCGTGCGCACGATCCCGTGTCGCCGCACCGCGTGCGCAGGCTGCGACTGGCTGCCGCAGGCATCGGTCTGTGGAGCGTATTCGTGCACTTGATGGTGACAGTCCCGACTCCCTGAACCGCAGGCCCCTTGCCGACAGCTCACACTGCTGCAGCGGTGTGAGCGCGGGCGGAGTGTGCGACACCCGGCCCCGCCACGGCGTCTCAGGCGGGTCCGTACTGCCGCGACGGAAGTTCGACGGTGCTGCGCTCACAGCTGTGGCTGGAGATACTGGGCATCGCCGTTGCCCAGCGACCAGTCCGCATTGTCGTTCTCGGTCAGGACGACGAACATGTTGCGCGGTTCGGTGCCTGCGTAGTCCAGGGCGAGTTCGGCGATACGCCGGTACAGCTCCTGCTTCTGCGTGTCCGGGCGGCCGGCCCGCAGCGTGATGGCCACGTACACGATGCCCTCGTCGCGCTGCACGCCGAGATAGGTGCCGTAGCGCAGCAAGCCGTACTCCTGGTCGTGGCCGGTCAGGATCTGGAAGTGGTCCTCGTCAGGGAAGCCCATCGTCTCGCCGAGCGCCTCGTGGACGGCCCGCCCCAGTGCCTTCAACTGCCGTATGTCGCAGTGCATGGCGTCGATGCGGACGAGTGGCATGGTGCCTCCAGGGTCGATCTCCAGCGTTCCGCCATCACTGTACATACTAGTAGGTACAGATAGAGTGGCCGGGCCGTTGATTCCGACTGGTGTCATTCCTGCCTTCGTGAGGCCGAGCCGGCCCAGAAGATCACTCGCCTCGCCCGTCCGGCTTGCTACTCGGGGAACGGGCCGCGGACGGAGACTCCTCCGTCGAGAACGATCTGTTGGCCGGTGACGTAGCGTGCCTCGTCCGAGGCCAGGTAGACGGTCGCAGCGGCCATCTCCTCCGAAGTGCCGTAGCGGCCTGCCGGAATCTCCGGGACCCAGTCGCCCGCGGAGCTGGGGGTGTTGACTGCGGTGCTGATCGCCCCGCCTGCGACGACGTTCATCCGGATGCCGTCGCCCGCGTACTCGGCCGCGACGGTGCGGGCCAGGCTGTAGAGGCCGGCCTTGGCCGCGCCGTATCCGGCCTGCTTCGGCGCGGCCATGAAGCCGGTGACCGAGCCGATGCTGACGATGTTCCCGCCCGTTCCCTGTTCCAGGAACAGGCGCAGTACGCGGCGTACGGCGCGGGCCACGTAACGCAGGTTCAGGTCGTAGACGGTCTCCCAGTCCTCGTCCTTCATCTCGTGGAACTTGACCGCGGGTACGAACGCCACTTGGCCGCCGACCACCGTGACCATGGTGTCCAGGCCGCCGAGTCGTTCGGCCGCACCGGCGATCATGTCGTCCAGCTGGTCACGCGAGCGGACGTCCCCGCTGATCGCATGGGCCGTGTATCCGGCCGTCCGCAATTCGTCTGCCGCCTCGGTCGCCCGTGCGGTGTCCACGTCAGCCACCACCACGCCCGATCCGGCGGCGGCGAAGGCACGGACGACGGCGCGACCGATGCCCGTCCCGCCGCCGCCGATCACCAGAGCTCTCTTGCCGTCGAGTCTGCTCGCCCCCGTCATGAACCCTCCATCATCGTCGAGTTGACCAAGGCTAGTTGTGGCCACGGGCTCTACCTACACACCCGTACGGGCAGGTCAGTCGGGTCAGGTCAGGTCGAGGAAGCTCCAGCGGGCGTCCGGCCGGGCGCCGCTGAGCCACTTGCCGCAGTTCTGGAGCACGACCGGGCTCGACGTGATGTGCTGCGCGCCCGTCCCCAGGTCGCGCAGGAAGCGGTCGACCGGGCCGCGGCGGATCGCCGCCGAGCCGGCCCAGCGGTGGACGGTGCGGCCCACCTCGCACACGGTCGAGGTCGTGTGGTTCAGGACGAGACGGATGAGAGTGTCCTGCTCCGTGCTCGGCAGCTCGCCCCGGTCCAGGGTTTTCTCGACGTCCTGCCAGACGTCGTTCACCCAGGCACGGGCTGCCCGCAGTCCGGCCTCCGCCGTCGCGTACTCGGCGTGGAACTGGGAGGTGTCGACCGCGGCGCCTCGCGAGCCGGTCCGCGCCGCCGCGACCCGCTTCAGCTCGTCCAGGAGCCGGCGCCCGACACCCAGGGCCCAGCCCGTGTGCCCGATCGCCGACATGTTGACCAGGCCGATGCGGTAGACGGCGCCGCCGTTGACCGGGGTGCTGGTGGTCGCGTCGTAGGTGTACTCGTGTGGCACGTACACATCGGTGCAGTGGTAGTCGATGCTGTGTGTCGCGCGCAGCCCGAGCACGTCCCAGTTGCCGTCCAGGGTGACCTGTGACTTCGGCATCGCCAGGACCCGCAGTTCACCGGTGTCCTCGACCTGGATCGCGCTGTGGATGTGGGTGGCGTGCGCCATGCCGGAGGCGAACTGCCATTGACCGCTGACCCGGTAGCCGCCTTCCGCGGGGACGGCTCGGCCGGGGCGTGTGCCGTGGCCGGAGAGCAGCGCGTACTTCCCGTTCGGCACATCGGGGAACAGGTCGGCCGCCGCGTCCGCGGCCAGGTACGCGGCGGTGGTCCCGGTCATCAGCTGCAGCGC
>NZ_JBNNJZ010000160.1:0-11298 GCF_050270335.1 Streptomyces sp. NPDC059900 | reverse complement strand
GGTCCACCCTGCCGCGGCGTCGTGGTAGCTGGCCCGTTCCACCGTCTCGATCAGCTGCCGTGGCGCGAACTCGTATCCGCCCAGGCTCAGCGGGAGCTCGGCCCGTACGATCCCGGTGTCCAGCAGCGCCCGCGCAGTGTCGTCCGGGAGCTTCCCCAACTCCTCGGCTGCATCGGCCCGTTCGTCGAGCATCCCACCGAGGGCGTCGATCCGTTCCAGCATTCCCGCCAGTTCCGCACTGACATGCAGCCGACCCCTGTCCCCCATGACATTCCTCTCCCTGTGGCCTGTTTCCCGATCGTCTCACGCACCCGTCGGCAGCCCCGGCTCAGGGGCTCCAACCAGACACCACTGCAAGGCTGTTGGAACCGGACGGTGGGCATCAGGCGCCGGAATCGACGGCCCGCCACGCCGCGGAGAGGGTGATGAAGCCATCCGTGCGAGGGACAGCATTTTCGGGGCGCCGGTGTGTGGCGGCCCGTGGTCTAATCGCTGCGGTCATCGGGAAGAAGGGAGGTCCGTGTCCACTCGTGATGCGCGCGAGAGCACGACGTCGGCGGGCCGGTCAGGGCAGGAGCCTCCCGGCCTGTGGGGTAATCCCGACTACCGGATTTTTCTGGGCGTTCAGACCCTTTCGGCTCTCGGCGATTCCTTTTCCTACGTGGCGATCCCGCTCCTGGTCCTGCACAGCACCGGTTCGGTGGTGCGGATGGGTCTCGTCACCGCCCTGACCGGGGTCGCCTCGATTCTCACCGGGCTGTTCGCCGGTGTGATCGTGGACCGTGCGGACCGGCGTCGGCTCCTCATGCTGACCGACTGGGCGCGTTGTCTGCTGTTCGCTCTGATCCCGCTGGTCTGGATCTTCGCTGAGCCGATGTGGCTGATCTACGCGGTTGTCCCGGCCGCGGGCGTGTTCATGATGCTGTTCCGGGTGGCGTATGTGACGGTCGTCCCGGCCATCGTCGGACCCGATCAGATCACCAGGGCCAACGGCCACCTGTTCGGCACCTACGCGGCCGCCAGTGCCGGAGGGCCGGCACTGGCGGGCTTCGTCGCCTCTGTCTTCGGCCCGGCCGCGGCCATAGGCATCGACGCGGCCACCTTCGCCTTCTCCGCCATCGGCATACTCTTCGTGAAGATCCGCCCTGCCGGGCAGGCCGCTGCGCGCAGCGGCGTGGAACGATCAGGTGTGCGGGGCGAGTTCCTCGTCGGCGTGCGGTTCTTGTGGGCCCACCCGGTGCTGCGCCCGCTGACGGTGCTGCTCTCCTTGCTGACTTTTCTCACCTACGGGCTCACCGACCTCATCATCTACCTCGTCAGGGAGGACTTGGGGCATGCGGACAGCACGGTCGGCTTCGTCCTGAGCGCCGGCACACTGGGCTCCTGCCTGGCGTCGTTCGCCGTCGCGCGCGTTCGCGAACGCCTGGGGTTCGGCGCGAGCTGGATCGGCGCCTTCGCGCTGTGCGGGACGGCCGTGCTGTGTCTGGGGCTGTCGCACAGCGTCCTGGTGGTCGGTGTGCTGGCCGCCGTGCTGCTGTTCTGCACCGGCATCGCGGGCACCTGCTCCATGTCGCTGCGCCAGGAGGTGACTCCCAGCCACCTGCTGGGGAGGGTGACCGCCGCGTTCTGGACCACCCACTCCGCACTGGGCCCGCTGGGGGCGGCAGCCGTCACGGCCGCGGCGGCCGGGGTCGGTGTCACCGCCACGTGCCTGGGCATCGGCGTCAGCGTGGTGTGCATCGCCCTGACCGGGATACTGACGGGAATCGGGCAGAGCCGTCCGGAGAATCCGGCCATGCGGGACGCGTGACACAGGGCCGTGGAAGTGGTGCGGGTGCACGAACGTCCGCCACGTCTGCTCCCACACCTGCCGTCACTCGGCTGCCACGGGTGCGGATGCGCTACGCCTAGCGGGCGGCTTCGAACAGCTCGATGAGATTGCCGGCCGGGTCGGCGAGCAGGATCTGACGACCGCCGGGGCCCCGGACGACCTCGCTGCGGAAGGCGACCCCGGCGCTGCGCAGCCGGTCGGTCTCGGTGTCGAGGTCGTCGACGATCAGGTGGATGCGATTGCCGCCGGTGCCGAGGTCGGCGGGGGTGGCGCGGGCTCCCGACGTGGCCGGGCCGGACAGCAGCAGACGCAGCGGTCCGCGGGTCACGTCGGCGAAGGCCGGCGCGGGGTTGCTGCGGAGGGTGAAGCCCAGGTGGGTGGTGTAGAAGTCGACGGCCGCCTGGACGTCGTCGACGAGATAGCGGACGCTGGCGAACTGCGCGGCGGTGGTCATGGCTTGACCTCCTGCGGTGAGGGGATGAGCAGCGGCAGCACGTAGCGGATGCGGGTTTCCAGCTCTGCTGCCGTGCGGATGAATGCGGGGTAGCCGGCCGGGCCGGGGGTATCGGCTGCGGCGGGGTCGGGGATGCTCCAGTGGATCAGCCGTGTCCGGTCGCCGAAGTCGGGGCAGACCTCGCGGACCTTGTCGCACAGGCTGATCACGTGGTCGAAGCGGCGGCCGGCCAGGGTGTCCAGGTGCCGTGGGCGCTGTTCCGGGATGTCGATGCCGTGCTCCTCGCGCAGGACTCGTACGGCGTCGGGATGGATGTGGGGTTTGGGGTGGCTGCCGGCGCTGGTCACCTCGATGCGGCCGCCGGTGTGCCGGCGCAGCAGCGCCTCGGCGATCGGTGAGCGGGCGCTGTTGCCGGTGCAGGCGAAGAGGACGGCAGGTCGTCTCGCCGGCGGCGGTGAGGGCAGCGACGGCGGGGTGGGGGCGAAACCCAGCGCCGGGTGCAGCGCGGTACCGGCATGGGCGAGCGCGTGGGCGCACCGCTCCAGATCCAGGTGGTAGTAGCTGTCGCGGGCGTCGAAGCTGCTGCGGCGGGCGGTGACCAGCCCTGCGGCGCGCAGCAGGCGCAGATGGTAGGAGACCAGGTTCTGCGACTGGCTGACCTGCTCCACCAGTTCACGGACCCGGTAGTCACCCGTGGCCAGTTCGGCCAGCAGCTTCCACCGCAGCGGGTGGGCGGCCATCCGCACGAACGCCGGGGCGGCAGAATCCGGGGGCCTCATGAAGCCAGAATACATCAATATGAATTGATGTATCTTACGGTCGGGGGTCCAACGCCCCTCGCCGGAAGACGGAGGCACCTCGCCCAACGCCGGAAGACGGAGGCACCTCATGCGCCAGTCCGCCCAGACCGCGTCACCTCAGCTCCGGCGGCGGCTCGGCGTCGGCGACGCCGTCCTCATCGGACTCGGTTCGATGATCGGCGCGGGTATCTTCGCCGCGCTCGCCCCGGCCGCCCGCGCGGCCGGCTCCGGGCTGCTGCTCGCTCTGGCGGCGGCCGCGGTGGTGGCGTACTGCAACGCCACCTCCTCCGCCCGGCTGGCCGCCCGCTATCCCGCTTCCGGCGGCACCTACGTCTACGGCCGCGAACGCCTGGGGGACTTCTGGGGCTACCTGGCCGGCTGGGCGTTCGTGACCGGCAAGACCGCCTCCTGTGCGGCGATGGCGCTGACCGTCGGCTCGTACGTGTGGCCCGATCACGCCCACGCGGTGGCGGTCGCCGCGGTGGTGGCACTGACCGCCGTGAACTACGCCGGGATCCAGAAGTCCGCGTGGCTGACCCGGGCAACCGTCGCCGTCGTCCTTGCGGTGCTGGCGGCGGTCGTGGTCGCCTGCCTCACCTCGCCTGCCGCGGACGCGGACCGGCTGCGTGTCGGCTCCGATGCCACCGTCACCGGTGTGCTGCAGGCGGCGGGATTGCTGTTCTTCGCCTTCGCCGGGTACGCCCGCATCGCCACCCTCGGCGAGGAGGTCCGCGATCCGGCGCGCACCATCCCCCGCGCCGTCCCGCTCGCCCTCGGCCTCACCCTGACCGTGTACGCGGCCGTGGCGCTCGCCGTCCTGACGGTGCTGGGGCCCGGCGGGCTCGGCGAGTCGGCGGCGCCGCTGTCGGAAGCGGTGCGGGCCGCGGGGGCGGGCTGGCTGGCGCCCGTCGTGCGGGTCGGGGCGGCCGTCGCCGCGCTCGGCTCCCTGCTCGCCCTGATCCTGGGTGTCTCGCGCACCACCCTGGCCATGGCCCGCGACCGGCACCTGCCCCACGTCCTGGCCGCCGTTCATCCGCGCTTCCAGGTGCCGCACCGCGCTGAACTCCTGGTGGGGGCCGTCGTCGTGGCGCTCGCCGCCACGGCCGACGTACGCGCCGCGATCGGCTTCTCCTCCTTCGGCGTCCTGGTCTACTACGCCATCGCCAACGCCTCCGCCTGGACGCTCACACCAGACGAGAACCGGCCGCCTCGCCTCGTCCCCGTACTCGGCCTGGCGGGCTGCCTGGTGTTGGCCTTCACCCTGCCCGCCCCCTCAGTCGTGTGGGGAACCGTGGCCCTCGCCGCCGGCGTCGCCGCCTACCTCGCCCGGCGCGCGGTCACCGCCCGCCGGGCGTCCTGAACCGCCCACCTGTACGGACAGCCGGACCGACATCAGCGCGGCCCCGGCGGTGCTGGTGGGACGGACCCCAACTCCCCCTCGTGGCCCACGCGATCGGCGCTGCGCCCCGCGCGCCGGGAGCGGGTGAGAGCACGCCGGCCGAGCACCGCACCGGCCAGCCCCAGCGGAATGGCTGCGATGGCACCGACAAGGCCGTTGCCGGTGCCGGGGCCGCCGCTGGAGGTGGCCAGGTGCAGCGCCGCGAGGGCCGTGCCGACCAGACCCGCCGCCATGGCTGCCAGGGCGCCGGTGCGCGCGCTGCCGGTGCCGATACGCCCGGCGACGCGGGCCAGGGCCAGCCAGCCGATGGCCACGCCGATCAGCCCTGCCCCCAGGGCCAGGTTGGCCCCCGTGCGTCCGTCGCCGATGACCCCGCCCTCGGCGGCCGCCGTCAGGACATCTGCAGTGCTCATGCCGCTCTCCTCATCGTGTGCGCAGCGAAATCCGCGGTTTCTGTCGTGCCTTGAGGGTGCCGGGCGACCGTGCGCCGGTCGCCCGGCAGTTGCGGTCTCTTCGGGCTGCCGTCGACGTGGCAGCCGCCTGCCACGGATGCGGCAGGCAGGGGGCCAGCACCGCGGGGGCGGTAGCCGGCCGCTCGTCCGCGGGAGGGACTCGCCCGCGGCGGTGTCCCGCTAGGGTGCGCGCATGGACACAGGGCGATTTCGTGTCCCGGCCGGTGTCCTGGACTGGGCGATTGCCCTCAGCGTGGCGGGGCTGCTGCTGGGAGGCGGGCTGTCGGGGCAGCAACCGGCCGGGCGGATCGAGCTGTTCGGCGCCGTGCTGCTGGCGGCGGGCGGTCTGGCGCTGGTCGGGCGCCGCAGGGCTCCGATCGCCGTGCTGGCCGTCACCGCCCTGTGTGCGGCGGGCTACGAGGCGGCGGGCTTTGACGTGCTCGCTGTCCCCTACCTGGTCGCGGTGTACGGCGCCGTGCGGGCCGGACACCGTGCCCTGACGGTGGCGGCGTCCGTGGCCTTGCTCGTCGTCCTGCCCGTGACGGCTCTTCTCTTCCGTGACGGACCCGCGCGCGATGCGTTCGCGCAGGCCCGCAACGTACTGGAGATCGCCTGGCTGATCGCTGCCTTCGCCGCCGGTGAGGCGCTGCGGCAGGCCGAGCGGCGGGCGGAGGAGGCCGAGCGCACCCGTGAGGAGACCGCTCGGCGCCGCGCGGACGAGGAGCGGCTGCACATCGCGCGGGAGTTGCACGATTCCCTCACCCACCAGATCTCGATCATCAAGGTGCAGTCCGAGGTCGCCGTTCACGTCGCCCGCAAACGCGGCGAGCAGGTACCCGCGACGCTGCTGGCGATCCAGACCGCCGGGCGGGAGGCGACGCGGGAGCTGCGCGCGACCCTGGAGGCGCTGCGCGACGACGACGCAAGCCCGCCGCAGGGCCTCGACCACGTACCAGAACTGGTGGAGCGCGCCCGTGCGATGGGCCTGGACGCGGCACTGACGATCGAAGGGCAAGGGCAGGACATACCGGCCGCGGTGGGCCGCACCGCCTACCGCATCGTGCAGGAGGCACTGACCAACACCGCCCGGCACGCCTGTGCCACCACCGTGGCGGTGCGGATCGGATACCGGTCCGACGCACTTGCCGTCCAGGTGGACGACGACGGCAAGGCCACCCCCGATGACGCCCCGGCACCCGGCCTCGGGCTGCTCGGCATGCGCGAACGCGTCACCGCCCTCGGGGGCCGGCTCCGTGCGGAGCCCCGCACCGGGCACGGCTTCACCGTCCAGGCCCTCCTCCCCGTGGAACGAGCATCATGATCCGTGTCCTGCTGGTCGACGACCAGCCGCTCATCCGCAGCGGGTTCCGCGCGCTGCTCGACCTCGAACACGACATCGACGTGGTGGCCGAAGCCGCCGACGGACAAGAGGCTTTGGCGCTCATCAAGGAGCAGCTGCCCGACGTCGCGCTCATCGACATCCAGATGCCGGTCATGGACGGCATCGAGGCGACCCGGCGCATCGCGGCGGACCCGGCCCTGGCCGGCGTTCATGTCGTCATGCTGACCAACTACGGCATGGACGAGTACGTCTTCGACGCGCTGCGCGCCGGCGCCGCCGGTTTCCTGGTCAAGGACATCGTGCCGGAGGACCTGCTGCACGCCGTACGGGTGGCTGCCCGCGGGGACGCTCTCCTCGCCCCCTCCATCACCCGCAAGCTGATCCACCGATACGTCAGCCAGCCGCTGCCCACCGCCGGCGCCGTACTGGACGAGCTGACCGGACGCGAACGCGAAGCGGTCGCCCTGGCCGCGCAGGGCCTGTCCAACGACCAGATCGCCGCCCACATGGTGATCAGCCCGATGACCGCGAAGACCCACATCAACCGGGCCATGACCAAACTCCACGCCCGCGACCGCGCCCAACTTGTGGTCCTGGCCTACGAATCCGGACTGGTCACCCCGCGCAACAGCTGACACGCAGTCCGGGCTGCCCGGGCCGGCGACTCTGCCAGGCTGGCGTAAATGCCGGTTGCCGGTGTGCCCCGTATGCGGGGCACGGTCCCGCCACGCCGAAGATGGCAGGAGCCCCCTTCACCGGCGACCGCGCGTGAGCACGGCTCGTCCACCGCACAAGGAGACGCCCATGGCCGGGCCGCACCCCTCGACGATCAGCACCGTTGACTACCACACCGGCGGTGAGCCCTTCCGCATCGTGAGCGAGCCGCCGGTTGCCATCGAAGGCGCCACGGTCGCCGAACGGCGCGTCATCGCCATCGCCGACCCCGACGTCGACCGCCTGCGCAAGCTGCTGTGCTCCGAGCCGCGCGGGCACGCCGACATGTACGGCGGGTTCATCACGCCGCCCGACGACGAGGGCGCCGACTTCGGGGTGCTGTTCTGGCACAAGGACGGCTTCTCCACCGCCTGCGGTCACGGCTCCATGGCCCTCGCGGCCTGGGCCGTGCAGACCGGACGCGTCGAGCGCGACCCCTCCGGCACCACCACCGTCGTCATCGACGTCCCCTCCGGCCGCGTCACCCTGCGCGTACGCACCGACAGCGGCAGCGGGAAGGTCACCGGCATCGACTTCGTCAGCGTGCCCAGCTACCGCCTGGCCGGACAGGTCAGCCTCGCCACCTCACGCGGCGAGGTCGCCGTCGACATCGCCTACGGCGGCGCCATCTACGCCCACCTCGCCGCGTCCGCCGTCGGACTGGCCGTGACTCCGGACCATTACAACCACCTCATCGCCATCGGACGCGAGGTGAAGTGGGCGCTGAACGACACCGATTACGCCCGCCACCCCGCCGACGACCGCCTCAGCGGCATCTACGGAGCCATCGTCTACGACGACCTCGGCGCCGACGCCGACGGCAATCCCCACCAGCGCAACGTCGCCGTCTTCGCCGAGGGCCAGGTCGACCGCTCCCCCTGCGGCTCCGGCACCTGCTCACGCGTCGCCGTACTCGCGGCGACCGGCGCCCTCAAGCCGGGCCAGACCCTGGTTCACGACTCGATCGTCGGCAGCCGCTTCACCGCCCGCATCGCCGGGGAGCTGACCGCCGACGGCCACCAAGCCGTCATCCCGGAGGTCACCGGAACCGCGTACCGCACAGGCGAGCACCGTTTCGGACTCGACCCGGACGACGAACTCGGGACCGGCTTCGTCCTGCGGTAGACGACGGGCTGCCCCGGCCCGCCGCCGGGGCACACGTCACCGGCATTAATTTATGTAGACTGACCTACCTAAATTAGGAGGGCCGATGGCCGATACCGCCCCCGCGGCACCGCAGCCGGGCAAACGGCAGGGAGCCGCGCGCCGCAAGCTCCTCGCCGCGGCTGCCCGCCGCTTCTACGCGGACGGCGTGGCGGCCACCGGGATCGACACGATCACCGCCGAAGCCGGCGTCGCGAAGATGAGCCTGTACAACAACTTTGCCTCCAAGGCCGACCTCGTGCTCGCGTATCTGGACGCAAGGCACGCGGAGTGGCTGGACCTGTACCGCAGTCGGCTGGCGGGCGTCGAGGGCGGCCGTGACGGGGTGCTGGCGGTCTTCGATGCCTACGCCGATCACGCCCGGTTCGCCTACGAACGGGGATTCCGCGGCTGCGGCCTGCTCAACGCCGCGGCCGAGCTCCCCGCCGAACACGAGGGACGGGCCGCGGTGCGCCGCCACAAGGAGGAGGTCGAGGCGCTGCTCGCCCTGCACATCGCGCAGCTGCTGCCCGACCGGCCCGAAGAGGCCCGTTCCGTGGCGGAGCACCTGGCGTTCCTGCTGGAGGGCGCGATGGCGCGGGCCGGCCTTGAGGGCACGGACCAACGCGTCACCCACGCGCGCACCATGGCAGCAGACCTGTTGGAACGCCTGTGAACGGGCCTGCCGGGCGCGGGACCGCGTCCGTGGGCGCCGGATCGGCCTGCGTCCTGCTCGCCTCGCTGCTGTGGGGCACCACCGGCACCGCCGCCACGTTCGCCCCGTCCGTCGGGCCGCTGGCGATCGGGGCCGTCGCCATGGGCCTGGGCGGACTGCTCCAGGCCCTCATCGCGGCACCCCGGATCCGGCGTGCCTCCCCGCAGCTCCGGGCGCAGCGCGGTGTGGTGCCCCTCGGAGCCCTCTCGGTGGGCGCCTACCCGCTGGCGTTCTACAGCAGCATGCACCTGGCCGGTGTCGCCGCCGGAACCGTGGTGTCGATCGGCTCCGCTCCCCTGGCCTCCGCACTGATCGAACGGGTCGTCGACGGCCGGCGCCTCACCCGCCGCTGGATCACCGGCGCCGTTCTCGGCTTGTCCGGGACGGTGCTGCTGTGCGTCGCGCAGGCCGCCGGCTCGCACTCCGGGCCAGGGGCCCGCTCGGCCGGTGCGACCGTGCTGGGCATCGGTCTGGGCCTGGTCGCCGGGCTCACCTACGCCTTCTACTCATGGGCGGCACACCGTCTGATCAACCGCGGTGTCCCCTCCGGCGCGGCCATGGGAACGGTCTTCGGAATCGGCGGCGTGCTGCTGGTGCCCGTACTCCTGGCCACCGGGGCGCCTCTGGCGGAGTCATGGACCAACGCGGCCGTGGGGGCCTACATGGCCCTGGTCCCCATGTTCCTCGGCTACGTCCTGTTCGGCTGGGGCCTGGCCCACGTCCCGGCCAGCACGGCAACTACCCTCTCGCTCCTTGAGCCGGCGGTCGCGGCCGTCCTCGCCGTCCTGGTGGTCGGCGAACGCCTCCCTGTGCTCGGCTGGGGCGGCATCGCCCTGGTCGTCGGCTGCCTGGCCGTGCTGACCGCACCCGCCCGAAGCGCGACAGCGCCCGCACGGCGGCCCCCGTCGGACCGCGGACCGGATATGGCGCGGATCCCCGCTGCTGCGGCCGACGAGGCACGGCACGGCGCCAAGTAGCGCCGACCGTAAGCCCGCTCGCAGAAGGAGCAATCAACAGGCGGCCGGCACCGCGGTCCCGGCCGGGCCGAAGCAGCCGGGGGAACGCCGGCGGATGTCGGCCATGCGTAGGGGATGTTGCTCCATGGTCGGGGGTCAGAAGGGGCGGGCGGCGGCCGTGCGGGCCGGGTGTCGGGGGCCGAGGTAGGCCGCATGGCCCGCACCTCCGGCAGCGGGGTGGGTGGCCGGCGTCCAGCCCGCCCGCTCGTAGAAGGCGCGGGCCTCTTCGGCAGCCACCGAGGTCAACAGCCAGCAGCGGCCGTCGCCTTGGTCTGCGGTCACCGTGCGCAGCAGCGCGGCGCCCGCACCGGTACCCCTGGCGCGGCCGGCGACCGCCAGTTCGTCCACCTCACGGCCGCCGCACAGCCATGCGACCGTACGGCTCTCACCGAGAGCAGCCGCTATCTGCGGATAGCAGCGGCCGGCGGGGAAGGGCCGTGGCGTCGTCCAGGCGGTGGCCCAGCCAAGGACCGTCTCCCCGTCCAGCGCCAGCGCGGCCGTGAATCCAGGCCGGGCCGCGTCCGCCCTCAGCCGTCGCAGGTATCCGTCCGCCTGCTCGGGCCCCTCCCTCCAGGGGGCGCCCCCGAACGCATCCGCGTACACCGCGCGAACGCCCTCCGCGTACAACAGCAGACGGCTTCCGGAAACGGTTCTGATAATGGCGCTCATCAGGCCGCTTTCACCGGCGTACCGGGCAGCGGGGTGAGCGCGGCGTACTCGAGCGGCGCGGACGGATCGATCGACACGTTCAGCGGCGCGGGCTCGGCTCCGGCGCGCACCAGCAGGTCACCGACGGCCGCGATCATCGCTCCGTTGTCCGTGCACAACGTCATGGGTGGCACTCGCAGTTCGATCCCCGCGGCCGCGCACCGCTGCTCGGCAAGGCCGCGGACCCGTGAGTTCGCCGCGACCCCGCCGACCACGATCAGCGTCTTCACGTCGTACGCGCGGCAGGCCGCGAGCGCCTTGCGGGTGAGCACGTCCGCGACGGCCTCCTGAAGCGCGGCGGCCCCCTCGGCCACCGGTGGCTCCTCGCCCCGGAGACGATGCCGCTCGGCCCAGCGGGCCACGGCGGTCTTGAGCCCGGAGAAGGAGAAGGCGTACGGGTCGTCCCCGGGGCGGGTCAGCGGTCGGGGGAACGAAACCGCCAGCGGATCTCCGGCCCGCGCCGCTCGGTCGATCGCGGGCCCGCCCGGATACGGCAGCCCCAGGATCCGGGCGACCTTGTCGAAACACTCCCCCGCCGCGTCGTCGAGCGTGTCTCCCAGGTGCAGGATCGGCTCGCGCACCAGATCCCGCACCAGCAGCAGCGAGGTGTGGCCGCCCGAAACGATCAGCACCACGCACGGGTCGGGCAGCGGGCCGTGCTCCAGGGTGTCCGCGGCGACGTGCCCGGCCAGGTGATGGACCCCGTAGAGCGGGAGTCCGGCCG
>NZ_JBNNJZ010000159.1:0-15653 GCF_050270335.1 Streptomyces sp. NPDC059900 | reverse complement strand
ACCCGGTCCTTGAGCAGATAGCCCACGCCCTCGGTGGCGGTGGTCAACAGCTCGGTGGCGTAACGGCGTTCGACGTACTGCGAGAGCACGAGCACGCTCGTCCCCGGCCACTTCGCCCGGATCTCCAGGGCGGCCCGCAGCCCCTCGTCGGTGTGCGTGGGCGGCATGCGCACGTCGATCACGGCGGCGTCCGGCGGATCGGCGGCCACGGCGGCCAGCAGCTCCCGCGCGTCACCCACCGAGGCCGTGACGGTGTGCCCCTCGTCCGCGAGCAGCCGGGCCAGGCCCTCCCGCAGCAGCGTCGAGTCGTCGGCGAGCATTACGCGCATGGCAGCTCCGCGGTGATCAGGGTGGGCCCTCCGGCGGGGCTTGCCACGGTGAGGGTGCCGTCCAGGGCGGCCACGCGCCGGGCGAGCCCGAGCAGACCGCCGCCGGACGGATCGGCGCCGCCCCGCCCGTCGTCCTCGACCCGCAGGCGCAGCACGGCGCTGCGCTGCTCGGCGCGGACGGTGACCAGGGTGGCGCCGGAGTGCTTGACGGCGTTGGTGACGGCTTCGGCCGCGACGAAGTACGCCACGGCCTGCGCGGTCGGGGGCGGGGTCTGACGCAGGTCGCAGTCGAGCCGTACGGGGATCGCCGCACGTTCGGCGACCGTCTCCAGGGCGGCGGCGAGCCCGCCCTCGTCCAGGGCCGCGGGGTAGACCCGCCAGGCGACGTCACGCAGCTCGACCAGGGCCTGCTGGGTCTCCTCGTGCGCCTACGCGAGGAGCCGGGCCGACTTCTGCGGGTCGGCGGCGCGGCGGGCCCGCCCCAGGAGCATGCCGAGGGCGACGATGCGCTGCTGGACGCCGTCGTGCAGATCGCGTTCGATGCGGCGCCGCTCGTCGTGCACCGCCTCGACGACCCCGGCGCGGCTCGCGACGAGCTCGCCGATCCTGCGCTCCATGAGCTGGCCGTCGTTCGGGCCGAGGAAGCGGCGCGCGTGCCGCTCTTCCGCGAGCGCGACGCCGTACGTCCCCTGTACGCACAGGTAGAACAGGAAGAGCCCGGCGACCGAGGAGAGGATCAGGGTGCCGGGGGAGCTGATGTCCGCGACGAACCAGCCCCACACCGCGAGCGAGGCATACCCCGCCCCGAGCAGCGCACAGCCGAGCACCACCCCGCCGAGCAGGCCGAAGGACCAGCGCGACGCGATGTAGTTCACGGCGGGGCGCCCGGTCGGCGCCGCCGCGAGTTCGGTGCCGAAGAAGGCGGCCATACGGCGCCGCTCCAGGTCGGCCAGCCTGCGGGCACCTGCCACGATGCGGGCCTCGGCAACGCGCCCGGTGCGCCGCCCGAGCGTGGCGAGCAGCCACAGGCCGGCCACCAGGGCGAAGGCCAGCTCGACGACCGCGGTGACGGCACCGGCGAGCACGCCGACCGTCACCCGGAGCCAGCGCCGTAGATGCGTACGCATGATCGGCCACGCTAGCCCGGGGGCCGGGGCGTGCGGACTGCGGAAAACCACAATGCTGCCCTGTGGCCGACCGCACACGACGTCTGCGGCCCCCCTCATACCGCCGCGCACCGCCGTTTCCTACCGTCGAGTGCATGATCCTCAACTCGGCGTACGAAGCCACCGCCGCAGGCGAAGCACCCACCGGCGGTATCGCGGGCTGGGCCACCGACCTCATGGACACGCTCGGCGCCTTCGGCGCGGGAGTGGCCATCGCCCTGGAGAACCTCTTCCCGCCGCTGCCCAGCGAGGTGATCCTGCCGCTCGCCGGTTTCGCCGCGAGCCAGGGCAAGTTCGGCCTCGTCGCGGCGCTGTTCTGGACCACGGCGGGCTCCGTGATCGGCGCGCTCGCGCTCTACGCGGTGGGCGCGCTGCTCGGCCGGGAGCGCACCCTGGCCATCGCCGCCCGCATCCCGCTCGTGAAGCCGTCGGACATCCACCGCACGGAACAGTTGTTCGCCCGGCACGGCACCAAGGCGGTCTTCTTCGGCCGGATGATCCCGGTCTTCCGCAGCATGATCTCGGTCCCCGCGGGCGTCGAGCGGATGCGGCTGCCGCTCTTCCTCGCCCTGACGACCGCGGGCAGCCTCATCTGGAACGCCGTCTTCATCCTGATCGGCCACGCGCTCGGGACGCGCTGGCACCAGGTCACCGACCTGGTGGGCCTGTACTCCAAGGGCGTCCTTGCCGTGGCCGCCCTCGCGGTGCTCACCTTCGTCGCGCTGCGCATCCGCAGGGCGGGCAAGGGCGAGCACCGCTCGTCACGGTGACGGGCCGGGCGGGAACCCCGGGAACCTAGAGAATCGCGCCGGGGGTGTAGGCCGCGGCCTCGGGGTGCTCCTTGAGCAGCGCCTCGATCTGCGCGACGACGGCGGAGACCTGGTCGCCCGCCGCGCCCGTGAAGGACAGCTTGTCGGCCATCAGCTCGTCGAGCTCGGCGCGCTCCAGCGGGATACGGGAGTCGGCGGCGAGCTTGTCCAGGAGTTCGTTGCGCTCGGCGCCCTGCTCGCGCATGGCGAGCGCGGAGGCGACCGCGTTCTCCTTGATCGCCTCGTGGGCCTCCTCGCGGCCGACGCCCGCCCGCACCGAGGCCATCAGGACCTTGGTCGTGGCGAGGAAGGGGAGGTAGCGGTCCAGCTCACGCGCGACGACCGCCGGGAAGGCGCCGAACTCGTCGAGCACGGTCAGGAAGGTCTCCAGGAGCCCGTCGAGCGCGAAGAACGCGTCGGGCAGGGCGACACGGCGGACGACCGAGCAGGAGACGTCGCCCTCGTTCCACTGGTCGCCCGCGAGCTCGCCGGTCATCGAGGCGTAGCCGCGCAGGATGACGGTGAGGCCGTTGACGCGCTCGCAGGAGCGGGTGTTCATCTTGTGCGGCATCGCGGACGAGCCGACCTGGCCCGGCTTGAAGCCCTCGGTGACGAGCTCGTGCCCGGCCATCAGACGGATGGTCTTGGCCAGCGAGGAGGGACCCGAGGCGAGCTGCACCAGGGCGGTGACGACCTCGTAGTCCAGGGAGCGCGGGTAGACCTGGCCGACCGAGGTGAAGGCGCGGTCGAAGCCGAGGTGCCCGGCGATGCGCTGCTCCAGGTCGGTGAGCTTGTCCGCGTCACCGCCGAGCAGGTCGAGCATGTCCTGGGCCGTGCCGACGGGGCCCTTGATGCCGCGCAGCGGGTAGCGGCGCAGCAGGTCGTCGACGCGGCGGTAGGCGACCAGCAGCTCGTCGGCGGTCGTCGCGAAGCGCTTGCCGAGCGTCGTCGCCTGCGCGGCGACGTTGTGCGAACGGCCCGCCATGACCAGCTCGGCGTACTCGCCCGACAGCTTGCCCAGGCGTGCGAGGACCGCGACGGTGCGGTCGCGCACCAGCTCCAGGGAGAGCCGGACCTGCAACTGCTCGACGTTCTCGGTCAGGTCGCGCGAGGTCATGCCCTTGTGGACCTGCTCGTGCCCGGCGAGCGCGTTGAACTCCTCGATGCGGGCCTTCACGTCGTGGCGCGTGACCTTCTCGCGCTCGGCGATCGACGCGAGGTCGACGTCGTCGATCACCCGCTCGTAGTCGGCGATGGCGGCGTCCGGAACCTCGATCCCCAGGTCCTTCTGCGCCCGCAGGACGGCGAGCCAGAGCTGACGCTCGAGCTTGACCTTCTGCTCGGGCGACCAGAGGGTGGCGAGCTCGACGGAGGCGTAACGCCCGGCGAGGACGTTCGGGATACGGGGCTTTGCAGGCGCGGCAGTCACGTGCACGGAGTTTACCTGCCGTCCGACCTGGCCTTTGACCGTCCCTACAGTCGACGGGGCGCGGGGCATTGGAGCATCATCCAGGGTGCGGCCCGCGGGTGCCCACCGGCTGTGCCGCAACTCCTGGTGATCCACGTACGTCTAGGCTTCACCGCATGGAGCAGCGCGAGATCATCCAAAGAGTCGTCGGCATCCTGACCGAGGCGATCGAGATGCGCCGACAGGTACGGGAGAACCCGGACGGCGAAGTCGAACCCAGCGGCGCGGTGGGCACGATGCTCGAGGAGATGCTGCCGCGCATCGAGATCCCCGCGGACGCCTCGCCCATCGAGGTCGCCGAGGTGGTGGGCCGGGAGCTGAGTCCCGTCATCGAGCAGATCACCTCGGCCTTCGCCTTTTCCTTCGCCCAGCTCGCCGAGGCCCACGACGAGGGGCGCACCGACGTGACATCGGCGGACGTCCTGCAGTCCATCGCCCTGCACTTCGAGGAGGAGGTGGAGGAGTAGGCCCCTTCCGCGGGCCGCGCCTTACGTGCGCGGGTCCTCGTACGGCAGCAGTTCCGGACGCTTGGCCGGGAGGCCGTCCCCGGAGGAGCGGCCCGTGAGCCGGCGGCCTATCCACGGGACCAGGTGCTGCCTGGCGAAGCGGACGTCGGCGACACGGCGTGCCGTCCAGTTCGGCGGGGTCGCGGCCGGGAGCAGGGAGTTCCAGTCGTCCTCGGCGTCGTAGCCCAGCGACTGCCACACCGCTTCGGCGACCCTGCGGTGGCCCTCGGCGGTCAGGTGCAGCCGGTCCACGTCCCACATGCGCTGGTCGCCGAGCACGGCCGATCCGTACAGGTCCACGACCGTGGCGCCGTGCCGGGCCGCCAACGCGTCGATGTGGACGAAGAGTTCTTCCATGCGCGGGCGGAAGCGCTGGAACACGGGGCCGTTGCGGCCGGGGCTGTGCATGAGGACCAGCTGCTTGCAGGAGGGGGCCAGGCGCTCGACCGCCTGCTCCAGGAGGTCGCGTACGCGGACCATGTCGCACTTGGGGCGCAGCGTGTCGTTGAGGCCGCCCACCAGGGTGATCACATCGGGCTGCATGGCGGCCGCGACGTCCACCTGCTCGTCGACGATCTGCTTGATGAGTTTCCCGCGCACGGCGAGGTTCGCGTACCGGAAACCGGGGGACGCGGCAGCCATCCGGGCGGCGAGCAGATCGGCCCAGCCGCGGTAGCTGCCGTCGGGCAGCAGGTCGGACATGCCCTCGGTGAAGGAGTCGCCGACGGCGACGAGACTGGTGTAGTTGGCATTCATCTGCATGGCAAGGAGCGATCGTACATGGAGCTTCGACCCTTCGCCGTGGCGACGGACGCGGCCATCGTGGCGGGCTGGCCGGCCGGTGCCGACGAGGTGGCCCTGTGGTGCGGGCTCCGGGACTTCCCCGTGGCCGCCCCGGTGGTCGCCGGGTGGCAGCTGGACGAGGACGTGCGGGGCCTGGCGCTCGTCGAGGGGGAGCGACTGCTCGGCTACGGCGAGGTGTGGTGCGACGAGGAGGAGGACGAGGCGGAACTCGCCCGCATCATCGTGCCGCCCGGCGCCCGCGGGCGGGGAATCGGGCGGCGGCTGGTGCGGGACCTGGCCGGTCTTGCCCTGCGGGTGGGATACACGGAGATCTTCATGCGCGTACATCCGCGGAACGCCGCCGCGCTGCGCTGCTACCGCGCGGCCGGTTTCCGGCCCGTCGAGCCCGCGCTGGCCGCGGAGTGGAACGCCCCGCAGCCGGTCGGCTATGTGTGGCTGCGGCATGCGGGGGAGTGACACGTCCTACTCGGCCGGGGATCCTGCATCCGGGTCGGTGGTCGTACGGCCGATCAGCCGTTCGTAGCGCTGGCGGGCCGCCTGCGGAGTGCCGAGGCCCAGACCGAAGGCGATCTCCGGCCAGGTCATGCCGCGACCGCGCGCCATCTTCAGCAGGGCGGCCTCGACGTCGTCCATGTCGGCGCGTGCCGTCGGCACCAGCGTCAGTGCCGCGGTGATGTCCGCGTGATCCACCTCCGGCTCGTCCGCGGCGAGGTCCGCGGCCCCGGTCATCAGGAACGTCACGATCCGTACCGCCTCATGGGGGAGCACGACCGTGGCGTGCACCTGCCGGTGCCGCTGTTCGGGGGTGGGCGCGTGCCGTTCGGCGATGCGGAAGAGGGACGCGGGGGCGCGGCCCGCGCGCACCTGGTCCGGGTGCGTGGGGCTGAAGGGGTCGGTCTCGTCGGGCTGCTGCTGCTGCTGCTGCGGAGTGGAGGGCATGGGACCAGCATCGGCAGCACACTGTCTGTTGTCAATGCTTCGTTGTGAACAATCTGTTTGCTCATGCTGGGGAGTCCGTGGGCCCGGTCGCCGGTCGGGTCGCGGTGTGGAACCGTAGAAAACGGCAGAAATGCCACACGTGGTCAACCTGGCGAAAGGGGAATCCCATGTCCTCGAAGCGACGCCGCAAGAAGAAGGCACGCCGCAAGCACGCGGCCAACCACGGCAGCCGCCCCCAGTCCTGAGGGCGGGCCGCGCGCCGGATTCCGGGTGATCTCGTCCACAGCCTTGCCACCTGGGCCAACGGGTGAACAATGGTGCAATGCTGGAGTTGTTGCGAGAAGTCGGCGTGGAACTGCCGGGCGGCGCGGGACTGTTGAAGTTCGGGATGACGCCCGGCGAGATCCTTCAACTGCTGCCGCCCGACCGGGTCACGCACCACCGCCAGTGCATGGGGCTGACCCTGGGCCAGTACGCGGAGCTTCGGCACGCGCACGACGCCTGGCTCGGCGGTCTCCTCTTCGAACCGGACTGGAGCTTCGACGCCGAACTCGACGGCGTCGTCCTGGGATTCGGCGGCGGCGGCCCGGGAGCCACGGAACGCCTGGCCCGCGTGGAGATCCAGGCCCGGGCCCGGACGGACGGGCCGGAGGCGATCCCGGTGGCCTGGGACGACATCGACCTGTTCGGCTACCCCGCGGCGGAGATCGTCGCCGTGCTGCCCGGCATCGCCGCGGCGTCCGACGCGCCGCCGCTCGCCGAGATGGCCGTGGACGAACTGGGCCTGCGGCTCTCGCGGGCCAAGCCGACCGCCGAGCACTGGGAGCGGGTGACCCTCTTCGGGCCCGGCTCCGGCAGCTGGAGCGCCTGCTGCACCGGCGGCCTCGTCTGCGCCGAGCAGGGCGACGGGCTCGTGGGGATCATGTACTGAGCGGCCCTGCCGACGGGGTCCGGCGGGGTCACCGGCCCGCGCCCTCCAGCGCCGCCAGGATCCAGCTCCGCGACCGGGCGGGGTCGATGACCGCGTCGATCTCCAGGGCCGCGGCGGCGTTCACCGCCTTGCCGTGCTCGTACAGCTCGGCGACCCTGGCGTCGAACACCTGCTGCCGCTCGGCGGGATCGGCGATCGCGGCCAGCTCCTTGCGGTAGCCCAGACGGACGGCGCCTTCGAGCCCCATCCCGCCGAACTCGCCGCTGGGCCAGGCGGCCGTGGCCACCGGTGCGCGCGTGGAGCCGCCCATCATGGCCATCGCGCCGAGCCCGTACGCCTTGCGCAGGACCAGGCTCACCAGCGGGACGCGGAGCTGGGCCCCGGTGACGAAGAGGCGGGAGAAGTACCGTACGGTCGCGCTCCGTTCGGCGTCCGGGCCCACCATGAAGCCCGGTGTGTCGCAGAGCGAGACCACGGGAAGCCCGAAGGCGTCGCACAGCCGCAGGAAGCCGTCCGCCTTGTCCGCGGCGTCGCGGTCGATCGCCCCGCCCAGATGTGCGGGGTTGTTGGCGAGCAGCCCCATCGGCCGCCCCTCGACGCGTACGAGCGCCGTGATGATGCCCGTGCCGAAGCCGCGCCGCAGCTCCAGGACGGAGTCCGTGTCGGCGATGCCCTCGATCGCCGTACGCACGTCGTAGGCGCGGCGCCGGTTCTCCGGGACGACGTGCCGAAGCAGCCGCGGGTCCGGCGCCTCCCAGTTGCTGCCCGCCCCGTCGTCGTGCGAGTCGTGCGCGCCGGCCGGGTCGTACGAGAAGTAGGCGAGGTACTTGCGCGCCACCCGCACCGCTTCGGCCTCGTCGGCCACCGCGATGTGCACGACGCCGTTCGGCACCTGGACGGACAGCGGGCCGACCTCCTCGGGGCGGTACACGCCGAGGCCGCCGCCCTCGATCATCGCCGGGCCGCCCATCCCGATGCTCGCCTCCGGCGTCGCGATGACCACGTCGCAGCAGCCGAGCAGCGCGGCGTTGCCCGCGAAACAGCGCCCCGACGCGATGCCCACCAGCGGGACCTGCCCGCTCAGGCGGCCCATCTGCCGGAACGTCGTGACGTCGAGCCCGGCGACGGACATCGTGTCGGTGTCTCCGGGGCGCCCGCCGCCGCCCTCCGCGAACAGCACGACGGGCAGCCGTCGTTCCCCGGCCAGCTGGAGCATCCGGTCCGTCTTGCGATGGTTCTGCAGGCCCTGGGTGCCGGCGAGCACGGTGTAGTCGTACGACATCGCCACGCACCGCACGCCGCCGATCCGGCCCGTGCCGGTGACCATGCCGTCGGCGGGCGTCGAGGCGATCAGGTCGTCGAGGGAGCGGCGGCGGCGCTGGGCGGCGATGGCGAGCGCCCCGTACTCCGTGAACGTGCCGTCGTCGCACAGGTCTTGGATGTTCTCGCGCGCGGTGCGGCGGCCGATGCTGTGGCGCTTGGCGACGGCGTCGGGGCGGTGCTCGTCCAGGCCGAAGGCGTGCCGGGCCAGGTTCTCGGCCAGGTCGGGGCGGACGGCGTCCGGGTCCACGGCCGTCTCGGCGGACGCCGTGGCCGCTTCGCCCGCCGCCGATGCGTCCACCGTCACCAAGGGGCGGCCCTCCGCCGTGGTGTCGCCCGGGCGCGCGTGCAGGGCGGTCACGGTGCCGGAGGCGTCCGCGCGCACGACGTGCTCCATCTTCATCGCTTCGAGCACGAGCAACTGCTGCCCCGCCGCCACCTGTTCGCCCACCGTGACGTCCACGGTGACGACCGTCCCGGTCATGGGGGCGGCGATCGTCGCGTCTCCCGGCAGGGCCTGCGGCGGCTGCGGCTCGTCGGGCAGCAGCTCCGCGATGTGCTCGGCCACGAACCCGGTGTGTGCGCCGCCCGCGGTGAAACCCGGATGGGCGAGCAGCGCGCGGAGCAGCGGAATCCCGGTGTGTACGCCCTCGACGGTGAAGGCCGCGAGGGCGCGGGACGCACGCTCGCAGACCGCCGCGAAGTCCCCGTGGGGTGCGTGCGTGATGACCTTCGCGAGCAGCGAGTCGTAACGCGCCCCGATCCGCGAGCCGTTCCGTGCCGCGGTGTCCACCCGCACTCCGGGGCCCGTCGGCAGGTCGAAGCGGGTGAGTGTGCCCGTGGAGGGGAGCGCGGTGCCGTCGGAGGTGGGGGTCTCGGCGTTGACGCGCGCCTGGAGTGCGTAACCGCGCGGCTCGGGCGGCGGGCCCGAGAGGCCCAGGGATGCCAGCGATTCGCCTGCGGCCAGGCGGAGTTGGGTCACCACCAGGTCGACGCCCGTCACCTCCTCGGTGACCGTGTGCTCCACCTGGAGGCGCGGGTTCGCCTCGATGAAGTGGAACTCCTCGTCCGTGACCAGGAATTCGAAGGTGCCGAGCCCCGTGAAGCCGCACTCGCGGGCCATGAGCAGCGCCGCCCGCACCAGCTTCTCCCGCATGGCCGCGGGGAGTCCGGGCGCCGGGGCGATCTCCACGAGCTTCTGGTGGCGGCGCTGGGCGCTGCAGTCCCGCTCCCAGAGGTGGGTGACCTCGCCCGTCGTGTCGCCCAGGATCTGGACCTCGATGTGCCGGGCGCCGGCAAGCAGCTTCTCCGCGTACAACTCGGCACGGCCGAAGCCCTGGAGCGCTTCCGAGCGGCAGCGCTCCCAGGCGTCCGCCAGGTCGTCCGGGTGCAGCACCGCCCGCATGCCGCGCCCGCCGCCACCCCCGACGGCCTTCACCATCACCGAGCCCGACGGGCCGAGACCCGCCAGGAACGCGGCGGCGCCGGCGAGGCTCGTGGCCCCCTCGGTGCCCGCCGGTACGGGCACACCCACGCGTGCGGCGAACTCACGCGCGCGTGCCTTGTCGCCGAACAGGCCGAGCACCTCGGGGGACGGCCCCACGAACCGCAGCCCGGCCTGCGCGCAGCGCGCCGCGAAGTCCGCGTCCTCGCTCAGGAAGCCGTAACCGGGGTGCACCAGCTCGCACCCCGAGCGCCGGGCGGCGGCGAGCACCGCGTCCGCGTCCAGGTACGCGCCAGGTCCGGTGCCGCCCAACGGCTGCGCCTCGTCGGCCAGTTGGACGTGCCGCGCGCCGGAGTCGTCCTCGGCGTACACCGCGACCGTACGCAGTCCGGCCTCCGCGGCGGCCTGCATGACGCGGACTGCTATCTCCCCGCGATTGGCGACGAGCACGGCGGCGGAACCCATGAAGCCCTCCTGAAGTCCTCCGGAAGTGCGGCGCCGCCATGCTCATTGACATTGGCGTCAACGTCAATAAGCTCGCCGCGTGGCACGCAACCAACAGCCCTGGGCGACCCGCACCGCCCGCGACCGCAGCGACGCCCCGGCCCGCGGACGGCTCCTGGACGCTGCCGAGACGGTGTTCGCCCGGCGCGGCTACGGCGCGACGACCATCGCCGGTATCACGGCGGAGGCGGAGGTCTCGCGGGCCGGCTTCTACGTGTACTTCGCGTCCAAGGAGGAGATCTTCCGCGTTCTCGCGGTGCGCGTGCGGGACGCGTTCCTCGCCGCGCAGGACGTGCCGGGCGTCGACAAGGACGACGCCCGCGAGGTCGTACGGGCGTCCACCGCCGCCTTCATCGCCGCGTACGCCCGGCACCTGCCGCTCCTGCGCCTCCTGGAACAGCAGGCGCAGACGGACGACGACGTGCGGGCCCTGTGGGAGGAGACCCAGGAGCGCCCGGTCCACCGCTCCGCGCGCTACATCCGGCGGCTCGCGGCCGAGGGCAGGGCCGATCCGGTCGCCGATCCGCTCGCCGTGGCCCGCGCGGTCGGCGGCATGAGCATCCAGTTCGCCCGGCTCACGGCGGCCGATCCCCGGACGTACGACGCGGCCGTGCGCGACGTGACCGCGATGTTCCTGCATCTGCTCGGCGCCGGTCCTCCCGAGGCGTGACGAGGGCTGCGCAGCTGCGGCAGGCCGCGGACGGGGTCCGCGCCTACGGTCGTGACGGCGCCGCCAGGTAGTCCCACGCCGCCTGTGCCGTGAACTCCGCCTGGCCGCCCCGCAGCAGCAGGCCCGCCGAGGCGAAAGCCGGTGCGTCCGCGTGGGCGGTGACGTAGGGGATCGCGATGCAGCGCATGCCCGCCGCGTGCGCGGCCGTCGCTCCCGGAGCGGCGTCCTCCAGGACCACGCAGTCGGCCGGGTCCGTGCCGAGGAGAGCGGCCGCGGCCAGGAAGACGTCGGGCGCGGGCTTGCCGTGCGCGACCTCGTCGGCCGAGACGACCGTGGTCAGGAACGCGTCGAGGCCGGTGCCGGAGAGGATCGCGTCGATGGCGGCGCGGGACGACCCGGAGGCCACGGCCATCGGCACCCCGGCCTCGTGCAGCCGCTCCACCAGCTTGCGCATCTGGGGGAAGACGTGGGTGTCGGCGCGGGCCAGGGCGAGATAGCGCCGGTCGAGGTCGGCGAGCAGGTCGGCCACCGGTACGCCGATGCCGTACCGGTCCTTCCATGTGGCGAGGGTCTCTTGGGTGCCGATGCCGACGTAGCTCTCGTTGTCGGCCCAGGTGTACTCGATGCCGTGCTCGGCGAGCAGCTCGCGCGACGCCCCGTAATAGTTCGGTTCGCTGTCCACGAGAGTGCCGTCGAGATCGAAGATGACGGAGATGCCGCCGAGGTCGTTCATGACATCAAGCATGCCAAAGCCGCATGTCAGCGCTGCTGTGGGCCGGAGGCGGCCCGGCCGATCGACTCGACGAGCGGCAGCAGGCGGTGCGGGACGCGCTCGCGCAGGGCCATCTCCGTACGGGTACGGACCACGCCCGGCATCTTGATCAGCTGCTGGACGACGTCCTCCAGATGCCCGTTGTCCCTGGCCACGACGCGGGTCAGGAGATCACCGCCACCCGTGATCGAGAAGGCCTCGATGATCTCCGGCACGGCGGCAAGCGCGTCGCCCACTTCGTCCAGATGCCCCTGCGTGACTTCGATGTGCACGAAGGCGAGCACCGGATGCCCGAGCGCGGCAGCCGAAAGCGACGGCCCGGTCCCGGTGATCACCCCGTCCCGCTCCAGCCGGTCGAGCCGCGCCTGAAGCGTCCCGCGGGCCACCCCGAGCACCCGCGCGTACTCGCGCACGCTGGTACGGGGCTGCTCCAGCAGGAGCCGCAGAATACGGGTGTCGAGCTCATCGACGGCCATGACGCAAGGCCTCCCGGGTGCGAGGGGTGAACCTTGCGAATGTACCAATGGAACAGAGGTGTAGCCCCTGTCGCCCCTTCTGGCCCTCCGGCCGCCCGAGACTGCGGGACAGCGGCCAGTGCACGGCTTGGGCGGCGGTCAGTCGAGCGTTCTCGATCGGCGTGCGAGCCGTACGACCGCGTAGGTGATGCCGAGGATGATGTCGACGGCAGCCCACAGGACGATGACCAGGCCCACGCCGATCGCCGTTCCGGTGTTCGCCGCGTCGTTGCAGGTCTGCGCGTCCAGGGGCCCGCAGTCATCGGGAGTGCCTGCTCCGGTACGGGCACCCAGGACTGCCCAGAGCAGGAAGATCACCTGCAGTGCGAGGAATGCCCACATGAACCACCTCGGGCGCTTTCGCGCCACAGGAGCCGCAGGCGAGGGGGCCTGCGCCGGGGGTGCCACCTGCGCATTCTGCGCTGGTGGGGGAGGGGGAGGGGCGGAGGTGCTCCACTGTGGAGCGCTCCAAGCGGCATGCTGCTTCTCGTGCTTGTTCATGGCATTCATGGCGACGTCCAGGCGCTTATGTTCCGTTTACTTCATAATCACCCGGGTGTGTGCTACTTGCCCGTCTGTAAGCCGTTTGAGCGTTCACGGGCTGGTGGGATTCCCCCGTTGGACCGCCCGTACGGCCTCGATCAGGGCCGTGATGCCTTGGTCGGTCTTTGTGCGTGGGCAGCCCGCGTTCAGGCGCAGGTGGCCGGGGGAGCCGTAGGAGGTGCCGGGCATGATGGCCACCTTCTGGGTTTCGATCAGTTCGCGTTGCAGGGCCTCGTCGTCGACGCCCAGGGGGCGTATGTCGATCCAGGCGAGGTAGCCCGCATGGGGCGGGGTCCAGTCCAGGGTCGGGAACGCCTCCGTCAGGCGGTCGGCGATCAGCTGGAGGTTGCCGCGCAGGTAGGTGCCCATTGCGTCCAGCCAGGGGGCTCCCTCCCGGTAGGCCGCGATGTGGCCGACCAGGGAGAGCACCGCCGGGGACGACAGGCCGTCGGCGTCCTTGAGGTGGCGCAGGTACGCGTCGCGCGTCGCGGGGTCGCCGATGATTCCGTAACTGCCCGTCAGCGCGGGGATGTTGAAGGATTTCGAGGCCGACGTGACGATCGCCCAGCGGCCCCCGCCGGCGCCGTGCAGCGACCAGGGGCGGTGGACGTAGGGGGGATGTGCGAGGTCCGAGTGGATCTCGTCGCTGATCACCGCGACGCCGTACCGCGCGCACAGCTCCGCCATGCGGTCCAGCTCGGCCTCCGTCCACACGTGACCCGTGGGGTTGTGGGGGGAGCACAGGAGGAGGACCGAGGTGGTGGGCAGGGCAAGGAGGCGTTCCAGTTCCGGCCAGTCGTCGAGCGCGCAGCCGAGCAGCCGCCGGTCGTGCGCGGCGACGGTCTTGGGGAAGGCGTCGTACGTCGGGGTGTGCACGACGACACCGTCACCCGGCCGGGACCACAGGCGCAGGAGCAGGGAGATCTGATAGATCACGGACGGGCCGTAGACGATCGACTCCGGGG
Source organism: Streptomyces sp. NPDC059900 (assembly GCF_050270335.1). NCBI lineage: Bacteria > Bacillati > Actinomycetota > Actinomycetes > Kitasatosporales > Streptomycetaceae > Streptomyces > Streptomyces sp. NPDC059900. The sequence continues at coordinate 1,968 of NZ_JBNNJZ010000159.1, read as the reverse complement.
CCACACCGGTCGCGTGACGTGCGCCGTACCAGTCGACGATCGCGGAGAGGAAGTCGTCCTGGCGCCAGCGGGAGTAGCCGAGCACGCCGTGGTCGAGACGGCCGCGGAGTGCCGCGAGGACCTCCGGGGCCGTCTCGAAGTCCATGTCCGAGATGGTGAAGGGCAGCAGGCCGGGGACGCCGAAGCGGTCCTCCACGTAGTCCCACTGCGTGCACCAGGTGCCGTGCCGGTCGACCGGTGCGTCGAAGTCGTAGGAGGGCGAGCCCATGGGTCAGCCCACCTTGACCATCGGCGCGATCGCGTCCTTCACCGACTGCACCTGCGGCCCGATGATGACCTGGACGTTGTGCGCGTCGAGCTTGATGACGCCGACCGCCCCGAGCTTCTTCAGGCGCGCCTCGTCGACCTGCTCCGCGTCCGCGACCGTCATGCGCAGCCGGGTTATGCAGTTGTCCAGGGTCTGGATGTTCCCGGCGCCGCCGATCGCGTCCAGGATCGCCACCGCGTCGTACTTCCCGGCGACCAGCTCACGCGGAGCCGCGTCCGCCGAGTCCGTGGCGGTCTCCTGCGCGGAGGCGGCCTCCGGGGAATCGTCCTCCGCGGGCTCGTCGCGACCCGGCGTCTTGAGGTCGAAGCGGACGATGGCCCAGCGGAAGAGGAAGTAGTAGCCCGCGAACCACACCGCGGCGATGACGGGGATCAGATACCACTTCGTGGTCGTGCCCTGGAGGACGCCGAAGACCAGCCAGTCGATGACATTGCCGTCGGTGTTGCCGATGAACACCCCGAGGACGGCGGCGGTCAGGAATCCGAGGCCGACCAGGACGGCGTGGATCAGGTACAGCCACGGCGCGATGAACAGGAACAGGAACTCGAGCGGTTCGGTGATGCCGCCGACGACGCAGGCGACGACGCCGGAGATCAGGAGCGCCTTGATCTCGGGGCGCATCTTCTTGTTCGCGCAGTGGTACATCGCGAGGGCCGCGCCCGGAAGGCCGCCGAGGTAGACCGCCATCTTGCCCTGGGAGAGGAAGTGGGTGGCGTTCGTGACCGATTCGCCGGGCGCGCCCGCGCAGTTGAGCTGCGCGTAGAAGAGGTTGAGGGCGCCGGAGACATGGTCGCCGCACACCGCGCCCGAACCGCCGACGTCGGTGAAGCGGAACATGGCGACCAGGATGTGGTGCAGGCCGATCGGCCGCAGCAGCACCTCGCCCATGCCGAAGAAGAACGGGCCGAAGACGCCCGCGTGCCCGATCGCGCGCCCGAGATCCGTGATCCAGCCGTTGAACGTCGGCCACACCAGCGGAATCAGCAGACCGAGCACGCTCAGCACGAGCGTGGAGATGATCGGAACGAACCGCAGACCGCCGAAGAAAGCCAGCGCGTCCGGCATCCGCTGCGTACGAAACCGCTGGTGGAGGACGCTGACAACGATGCCAACAGCGACGGCGCCGAGCAGTCCCGTATCAATGGACTGGATGCCGATCACATCGGCGATGCCGTAGTGGGAGATGACCTTCTCGTCGTCGAGGTCCACGCCCTTGGCGGTGAGGTAGAAGTTCACCGCCAGGTTCATGGCGGCGAAGCCCACGAAGCCGGAGAACGCCGCGACACCCTTGTCCTCGCGGGCCAGGCCCAGCGGGATGGCTATCGCGAACATCACGGGCAGGAACTTGAAGGCGACGAGCCCGGTGCTGGCCATCCACGTGAAGACGAGATGGAAGCCCTCGCCCTGGAGGAAGGTCAGATTGTCCGTGACGGCCTCGCTGGAGAGCGAGGAGCCGATGCCCAGCATGATGCCGCAGAACGCGAGCAGGGCCACCGGGAGCATGAACGTCTTGCCGAGGCCCTGGAGGAACTCCCAGAGCGCGGACTTGGTCTTCTGCATGTGTGCGGGTCTTTCGGGCCTGAGCGGAGGCGTGCAAGGACCGGCCCGCGGACGCGGGCGCGCGCGGGCCAGGACGGTGG
>NZ_JBNNJZ010000158.1:0-15740 GCF_050270335.1 Streptomyces sp. NPDC059900 | reverse complement strand
CCCGATTGCCCCGCAGCGACAGCGCGGGGTGGGAGGGTGTTCCGGCGGACAGGCGTGGGGCGGGGGAGCCCGGCCCTCACGCACCCGCACCCGGCATCGAGACGCGAGGGGACGCGTCGGTATTTCCGCCCGGAGCACGGCTCGCCCCACTCCGGCACCGAAGCAACAAAGCAGCCAGACCCCGATAGCGAGGACGGACATACCGACGCGGCCCCGCACCCACACACGACCCCGCCCCGAAGCACAGACGGGCCGAAGCACAGACGGCCCCGAAAGGACCCCCATGCTCACCCCCCTGCTACTCCGCGGCGCGATCCTCTCGCCGCTCAAGCGGCCCCGCCCCGACGCCCCCCTCCCCGCCGACCACCAGACCCTCACCGCCGTACGCCCCCGCGCCGCAGACCTAGCCGCCTACTCCCGCATCTGCGGCTACCGAACCCCCCAGCACACCCTCCCCCTCACCTACCCCCACGTCCTCGGCTTCCCGCTGGCCATGCGCCTCATGACCACCCGCGCCTTCCCGCTCCCCCTGCTCGGCCTCGTCCACACGTCCATCGAGATAACCCAGCACCGCGCCCTGACCACCGCGGACACCCTCGAACTCTCCGTGCACGCCGCCCGCCTGACCCCGCACCGCCGCGGCACCGAAGCCACCCTCGTCACGGAAGCCCGCGTCGACGGCACCCCCGTATGGACGTCCAGCAGCACGTATCTCGCCCGACACCGCACCACCGCCACCACCGCCACCACCGGAACCCCCGCCCCACCACCCCGCAAGAGCGACGACGCCACCCCCCTCCCGGCCCGCACCGAGTGGCAACTGCCCCCGGACCTCGGCCGCCGCTACGGCGCAGTCTCAGGTGACCGCAACCCCATCCACCTGCACCCCCTCACCGCCCGCCTCCTCGGCTTCCCCCGGGCCATCGCGCACGGCATGTGGACCGCGGCCCGCTGCCTCGCGGAGCACACGGAGTACGAGACACCCGAAACCGCCCGCGTACAGGTCGACTTCAAGGCCCCCGTACTGCTGCCGACTACCGTCACCTACGCCGCCGAAGGCTCCGCCTTCGAACTCCGCAGCGGCGAGAGGACCCACCTCACCGGAACCCTCCGGTAGGCGACGAGCACCCCCGCTAGGGAACCCAGCGCCGCCCCTCCATCAACTCCCCGAGCCCCGACCACGCGAAGTTCATCAGCGTCGACGCAGCCTCCTTCGCGGACACCGACGCATCCCCGTTCGCCCACCCGGCGAGCGACTCCGCCGCGCCCACCAACGCCTGCGCAAGGCCCGCGACTTCACGCTCCGCCAGCTCAGGCTTGCGGTGCGCCTCACGTGCCGCCTCCGCGATCAGCGACGTCACGAACGCCACGAGTTCCTCGCGCATCACGGCGACCTCGGCCGCGAACGGCTCCCCCTGCGTACGGGCCTGGTTGTGCAGCACCACCCACGCGTCGGGCCGCGCCGCGGTATGCGCGAAGAACGCCTCAAGGCCCGCCCACAACTGCCGGTCGGCGGGACCGCGCCCCCGCGCCCCGCCACTCACCCCGACACTCACCCCGGCCCGCACCGCCGCGACCAGCGCCGCCGCCTCCCGCCGGATGCACGCGGTGAAAAGCTCCTCCTTGGAGTTCAGGTACAGATACACCAGCGGCTTCGAGACCCCCGCGACCTCCGCGATCTCGTCCATCGAAGCCGCCCGGTACCCCCGCTGCCCGAAGATCCGCACGGCGGCATCCAGCATCTGCTGCTCCCGCACGGCCCGCGGCATCCGCTTCTGCCGCTTGTCCACCGCACCCGCGGCCTTCACATCGCCCACCCCGGACGCCCGCCTTCCACACAACCTGAGCACAGACAGACCAGCCTACGGTCAGCCCCAACTCCCCCGCGCCCGAGCCCCGCACGACGCCCCGCCACCCCGCACGACGCCCCACCACCACACCACACGACGCCCCACAACAAACGTGCCCCGCCCCCGGAACGAATCCAGGTGCGGGGCAGGGCACGCTCGCGACGAGCCGGGGGACGTCAGGCGGCGACAGGCACCGTCTGCGGCTGGTCGGCGGAGCCATCGAACTCGTCGAGCGGCGAAGCCGACGCGTGCTCGTAGGCCTCACGGTCCAGGATCTTCTCGCGAGCGGCGACGATCACCGGCACGGCCGCCTGACCGGCCACGTTCGTGGCGGTGCGCATCATGTCCAGGATCGGGTCGATGGCGAGCAGCAGGCCCACGCCCTCCATCGGCAGGCCCAGCGTGGAGAGGGTCAGCGTCAGCATGACCGTGGCGCCGGTCAGGCCGGCGGTGGCGGCGGAGCCGACGACCGAGACGAAGGCGATGAGCAGGTACTCCTTGACGCCCATCTGCACGTCGAAGATCTGCGCGACGAAGATCGCGGCGATCGCCGGGTAGATCGCGGCGCATCCGTCCATCTTGGTGGTGGCGCCGAACGGCACCGCGAAGGACGTGTACTCCTTCGGCACGCCGAGGCGCTCGGTGACCTTCTGGGTGACCGGCATCGTGCCGACCGAGGAGCGCGAGACGAAGGCCAGCTGGATCGCGGGCCAGGCGCCCTTGAAGAACTGGACCGGGTTGACCTTGGCGACCGTGGAGAGCAGCAGCGGATAGACGCCGAACATCACCAGGGCGCAGCCGACGTAGATGTCCGCGGTGAACGTCGCGTACTTGCTGATCAGGTCCCAGCCGTAGTCGGCGATGGCGAAGCCGATGAGGCCGACGGTGCCGATCGGGGAGAGCTTGATGACCCACCACAGGGCCTTCTGGAGCAGCGCGAGGACGGACTCGCTGAGGTCCAGGATCGGCTGCGCCTTCTCGCCGATCTTCAGTACGGCGATACCGGCGACGGCGGCCATGAAGACGATCTGGAGGACGTTGAGCTGGGTGAACGGGGTGATGACGTCCGTCGGGATGATGCCGGTGAGGAAGTCGATCCAGGAGCCCGAGGTCTCCGGCTTGGCGCCGTCCTTCGGGGTGAGGCCGGTGCCGGCGCCCGGGTTCGTGATGAGGCCGATCGCGAGGCCGATGACGACCGCGATCAGCGACGTGATCATGAACCAGACGAGCGTCTGCGTGGCGAGCCGCGCGGCGTTGTTGACCTTACGCAGGTTGGTGATCGACACCAGGATGGCGAAGAAGACGAGCGGGGCGACCGCGAGCTTCAGGAGCCCGATGAAGGTGCTGCCGACCTTGTCCAGGGTGGTGACGAGCCAGGAGATGTCCTGGCTGCGGGCCAGCCAGCCGAGCAGGACACCGAGGACCAGACCGCCGAGGATCTGCGCCCAGAACGGCAGCTTGAGGAATCTGGGTATCCGGGAGCCGGACTGCGGCTGCTCGGCCTTGTCGGCCGGGGATACGGGGGAGTTCGCGGACACGGACACACTCCGGGTAATGGCGGGGGACGTGAGGGAGCGGCGACCGTGAGGGGGTCAGACGGAACGGCCTTGACGGCGCCGCCGCAGTGCGGATGTCACTTGGTGCTTGTCGCTTGCGCTGGTCGCAGAGGACTCGGAGAACTCAGAGACGGCGGCGACAGGCCGCGGACATGCAGCGGCAGAGATCGACATGCAGGCGCGCCACGAGCGGGACGCTCATGGCGATGCGGTGCGCGGCTGCTGTCTTCATGTCGAACACGTTAACACTTGAACTTTGAGTACATCAAAGGTGTTGTTTGAGGTAGACGAGGCCGGTCGGAGGCGACGGGGCCTGCGGGACGCAAGAAACCCCGGCCCGGAGCAGTTGCTCCCGTACCGGGGTTGAGGCTTTTGTGACGAACCTTACGGCTGCGTCCGAGGGGTCACGACTTCGCGCGGGCGCGGTCGTCGGCGACGTCCTCCATGGTGCGGTTCGCCTCCAGGTTGGCCTTGGTGCGCTCCACGCGCTCGACGACCTGGACCGAGGCGCGGTCGCGCTCCTTGCGCAGCACCACGAAGCTGATGGGCGCGGAGACGACGAGGGCGAGCAGCAGCACCCACAGGAGGTTGGAGTCCCCGAGGCCCTTGGGCAGGATCCCGGCGTAGACAAGTCCCCAGACCGCGAAAAAGCAGCCCACGAAGATCCCGAGGCGCATCAGCGTGTAGCGGAGCATGTCAATCCACTCTTCCGTTCCGAAATGGGCCCGAGTAGGACGAGCCACTCCAGTGAAGCACGGAGGGGGGCGCGCCCGGCAAGGGGGTGAGCCCTACCGAGCCCTGCCGGGCCCTGCCGGGCCCTCACCGCGGGCCGTCAGCCGAGCGGGAGCAGCATCGTGATGTCGTCGCGGTCGTCGCCGGGGGCGACGCGGATGGCGCCGGGCACCCGTCCGACCTCCTTGTATCCGCAGGACTCGTAGAACCGGTCGACGCCGGTGCCGCCCCGGCAGGTGAGCCGGATCGCCTCGATGCCGTCGAGCCCGCGTGCGGCGTCCGCGGCGGCGGCCATCAGGTCGCGGCCGTATCCCTTGCCCTGGTGCTTGGGGTGGACCATCACCACGTACAGCCAGAGCCAGTGCTTCATCAGGCGGTGCGAGTTGAACGCGAGGAAGGCGGTCGCGGCGACGGCGCCGTCCTCGTCGTGGCCGACGAGGAGCCGGGTGTCCCCCTCGCCCAGCTGGGCCAGGCGCTTGAGCCACTCCGGGCGTATGTCCTCGACCGTCACGGGCGGTACGAAGCCGACGGCTCCGCCGGCGTTGGACACGTCGGCCCAGAGGGCGAGGACGCCGTCGCGGAGGGCGGGATCGATCTCCGGGTCAAGACGGAAGGTAAGTGCCATAGGTCGAGAGTAACCATTACATGGGGCGCGCCTCAACCATGTTCCGCATGCCGGACAACGCAACGAGCCCCGGCCGAAGAGGCCGGGGCTCGCGCATCGTTCGCGGCGGGCGGGTCAGACCCGCATCGCCTGCGGGGACTCCCGCAGCGACCGGTCGGGCCCTTCGTACTCACGGATCGACTCGTAGCGCGTGTTGCGCTCGACGGGCCGGAAGCCCGCCTCGCGGATGAGGTCGAGCAGGTCCTCGCGCGTCAGCTTGTTCGGCGTACCGAAGTTGTCCGCGTCGTGCGTGATCTTGTACTCGACGACCGAGCCGTCCATGTCGTCCGCGCCGTGCTGGAGCGCGAGCTGCGTGGTGTGCAGGCCGTGCATGACCCAGAAGACCTTGACGTGCGGGACGTTGTCGAAGAGGAGGCGCGAGACCGCGAAGGTCTTCAGGGCCTCGGCGCCGGACGCCATGGTCGTGCGTGCCTGGAGCTTGTTGCGGACCTTGCCGTCCTGCATGTCGACGAAGTCGTGCTGGTAGCGCAGCGGGATGAAGACCTGGAAGCCGCCGGTCTCGTCCTGGAGCTCACGCAGGCGCAGGACGTGGTCGACGCGGTGGCGGCGCTCCTCGATGTGGCCGTACAGCATCGTGCTCGGGGTCTTGAGACCCTTCTCGTGCGCGAGGCGGTGGATGCGCGACCAGTCTTCCCAGTGGGTGCGGTGGTCGACGATGTGCTGGCGGACCTCCCAGTCGAAGATCTCCGCGCCGCCGCCGGTCAGCGACTCCAGGCCCGCCTCGATCAGCTCGTCGAGGATCTCGGAGGCCGGCATCCCCGAGATGGTCTCGAAGTGGTGGATCTCCGTGGCCGTGAACGCCTTCAGGGAGACGTCCGGGAGCGCCTTCTTGAGCTCGCTCAGCGAACGCGGGTAGTAGCGCCACGGCAGGTTCGGGTGCAGGCCGTTGACGATGTGCAGCTCGGTGAGGTTCTCGCCCTCCATCGCCTTGGCGAGGCGGACGGCCTCCTCGATGCGCATCGTGTACGCGTCCTTCTCGCCCGGCTTGCGCTGGAACGAGCAGTACGCGCACGAGGCGGTGCACACGTTGGTCATGTTGAGGTGGCGGTTGACGTTGAAGTGCACGACGTCGCCGTTCTTGCGCGTGCGCACCTCGTGGGCGAGACCGCCGAGCCAGGCCAGGTCGTCCGAGTCGTAGAGGGCGATGCCGTCCTCGCGGGACAACCGCTCACCGGCCCGGACCTTCTCCTCCAGCTCACGCTTGAGCCCCGCGTCCATACCCCGGCCGCCTCTCCATGTCTGTACGCCTGCGCAAATCACGCCTCGCCCACGTTACGCCTGTGCCCCTAGCCCTCCTCGGGCAGCTCCCCGACGCGGTTCTCCCACTTCGTGGAGAGCACGATCGTCGTACGCGTCCTGGAGACGCCCTTGGTGCCGCTCAGCCGGCGGATCGTCTTCTCCAGGCCGTCCACGTCGCTGGCCCGCACCTTGAGCATGTACGAGTCGTCGCCCGCGATGAACCAGCAGTCCTCGATCTCGTGCAGGTCCTTGAGGCGGCGCGCCACGTCCTCGTGGTCGGCGGCGTCCGAGAGGGAGATGCCGATGAGGGCGATGACGCCGAGACCGAGCGACGCGGAGTCCACCGTCGCGCGGTAGCCGGTGATGACGCCCGCCGCCTCGAGGCGGTTGATCCGGTCCGTGACGCTCGGTCCCGAGAGGCCGACGAGCCGGCCGAGTTCGGCGTACGAGGCCCTGCCGTTCTCGCGCAAAGCCTGGATGAGCTGCCTGTCCACGGCGTCCATAGGTGCGATGCCTTTCATTATTCAGCGATAACGCGAGTCTATGTGTAGAATCTAAGGCGCAACAGGGTCTGACCCCTGTGAATCTTTCTCAGTTTCAGCAGATCAACGACGATTCAACGAATTTCAGGAGTGAGTCACACCGTGTACTCGATCGAGATGGCCTACGCCCGGATGCGCGAGCTGCAGGACCTGGCCAACCGCTCGCGTGCCCACAAGCCCACCGCGCCGACGGCCGAGCGACGCACGAAGCACGCCGCCAAGAAGCGCTAATCCCCCCGGGGGGCCGAGCCCGATCCGAGCTCGCCCTCCCAGCGGCGGTACAGCTGATGCGGCACGCCTGCCGCGTCGAGCGTCCGCCCGGCGACGAAGTCCACCAGATCCTGGATGTGCGTCGCCCCCGCGTAGAACGCCGGAGAGGCGGGCAGCACGATCGCGCCCGCCTCGTCCAGCGCCACCAAGTGCTTCAGCGTCTGCCCGTTGAGCGGTGTCTCACGGACGCAGACGACCAGCTGCCGGCCTTCCTTGAGCGTCACGCTCGCCGACCGCTGGAGCAGATCCTTCGAGAGCCCGAGCGCCACCCCGGCCACGCATGCCGTGGACGCGGGCACGATCAGCATCCCCTTGGTCGCGTACGACCCCGACGAGGGCCCGGCCGCCAGATCCCCGGCCGCCCAGTACCGCACGTCGTCCACCGGAACGTCGAAGGTTCCCGGCTTCCCGTCGGCACCGCGCCCGAGCCACTCCCGCAGGTCCTCCTGCCAGTGCGCGTCCCGGAAGGCGATGCCCGTCTCGTCCAGGATCGTGAGCCGCGAGGCCCGCGAGACCACCAGGTCCACGCTCTCCCCCGCCGCGAGCAACGCCCGCAGCACGGCGGCGGCATAGGGGGTCCCGGAGGCCCCGGACACCCCCACGATCCAAGGCTTGCGCTGCGTATCTCCTGGCTTCACGCTGTGAGCCTAGACGCTCAGGCCGCGCACCAGCAGATCGAGCAGCGCGCAGACGAAGAGCGCGATGCCGATGAAGCCGTTGACCTGGAAGAAGGCGCGGTTGAGCCGTGAGAGGTCGTGCGGCTTCACGAGGGAGTGCTCGTAGACGAACGCGCCCGCCACGATCGCGAGGCCCAGCCAGAGGAAGACACCGGCGCCGGTGTCGGCGGCGTACCAGACGAACAGCGCGGTGGTCACGAGGTGACAGCCGCGCGCGCCCCAGATGGCCGCGGGGATGCCGAACCGGGCGGGCACCGACTTCACGCCGACCTCGCGGTCCGTCTCCACGTCCTGGCAGGCGTAGATCAGGTCGAAGCCGCCGATCCAGATGCCGACCGCCAGGCCCAGGATGACCGCCTGCCAGGACCACTCGCCGGTGATCGCGATCCAGGCGCCGATCGGCCCTATGGCCTGCGCGAGGCCCAGGATCGCCTGCGGGAAGTTCGTGAACCGCTTGCCGTAGGGATAGACGACCATCGGGATCACCGCGACGGGCGCGAGCGCCAGGCACAGCGGGTTGAGCAGCGCGGCGGCGCCCAGGAACACGACGAGCGCGATCAGCGCGCCGGTCCAGGCCGACTTCACCGAGACGGCGCCCGTGACGAGCTCGCGGTGCGCGGTCCGCGGGTTACGGGCGTCGATCTCCCGGTCGATGATGCGGTTCGCGGCCATGGCGAACGTGCGCAGGCCCACCATGCAGATGGTGACCAGGAGCAGGCGGCCCCAGTGGATGTTCTCGTCCAGCTGGAACATCGCGGTCAGCGCGGCGATGTACGCGAAGGGCAGCGCGAAGACCGAGTGCTCGATCATCACGAGGCGCAGGAACGCCTTGACCTTGCCGGGCGGGGCGGGCTCGGGACCCAGGAGATCCGAGGTGGCTGAATCAGCACTCATCTTTAGAGCCCGTACTCCTTCCAGCGGCGGTCGACCTTCGACGCCGTCTCCGGGTCGGACTCGACCATGTTCGGCCAGCCCCCGTCCCGGGTGTATCCCTCTTCGGGCAGCTTCTTCGTCGCGTCGATGCCCGCCTTGCCGCCCCAGAACTGCTGGTAGGAGGCGTGGTCGAGGTGGTCGACGGGACCTTCGGCCACCGTCAGGTCGCGTGCGTAGTCGGTGTTGCCGAGCGCGCGCCAGGACACTTCGTGCAGGTCGTGGACGTCACAGTCCTTGTCCACGACCACGATCAGTTTCGTCAGGGACATCATGTGGGCGCCCCAGATGGCGTGCATGACCTTCTGCGCGTGCTTCGGGTACTTCTTGTCGATCGAGACGATCGCGCAGTTGTGGAAGCCGCCGGACTCCGGCAGGTGGTAGTCCACGATGTCCGGGACGATCACCTTGAGCAGGGGCAGGAAGAAGCGCTCGGTGGCGCGGCCGAGCGGGCCGTCCTCCGTCGGCGGGCGGCCCACCACGATCGACTGGAGCAGCGGACGCTTCCGCATCGTCACGCAGTCGATCTTCAGGGCGGGGAACGGCTCCTGCGGCGTGTAGAAGCCGGTGTGGTCGCCGAAGGGACCCTCCGGCAGCATCTCGCCCGGCTCCAGCCAGCCCTCGATGACGACCTCGGCGTGCGCCGGGACCTGGAGCGGGACCGTCTTGCAGTCGACCATCTCCACGCGCTTGCCCTGGATGAATCCGGCCAGCATGTACTCGTCCATGTCGCCGGGCAGCGGCGCCGTCGACGCGTACGTGACGGCGGGCGGACAGCCGAAGGCGATCGCGACGGGAAGCTTCTCGCCCCTGCGGGCGGCCACCTGGTAGTGGTTGCGGCTGTCCTTGTGGATCTGCCAGTGCATGCCGATGGTGCGCTTGTCGTGGCGCTGGAGGCGGTACAGGCCGAGGTTGCGCACCCCGGTGTCCGGGTCCTTGGTGTGGGTCAGGCCCAGGTTGAAGAAGGAGCCGCCGTCCTCGGGCCAGGTGAAGAGCGCGGGCAGCTTCTCCAGGTCCACGTCGTCGCCGGTGAGGACGACCTCCTGGACGGGCGCGTTGTCGGACTTCACCTTCTTCGGCGGTACGTGCGTCATCGCGCCGAGCTTCCCGAAGGCCTCGCGGACGCCGACGAAGCCGTGCGGCAGCTCGGGCTTGAGGAGGCCGCCGATCTTGTCGCTGATCTCGGCGTACGACTTCAGGCCCAGCGCCTTGAGCAGGCGCCGGTCCGTCCCGTACACGTTCATGGCCAGGGGCATCGCGGAGCCCTTGACGTTCTCGAAGAGGAGCGCGGGGCCGCCGGACTTCTGCACCCGGTCGGTGATCTCGCCGACCTCCAGGTACGGATCGACCTCGGCCTTGATGCGCTTGAGATCGCCCTCGCGCTCCAGTGCTCGGAGCAGGGAGCGAAGATCGTCATAAGCCATGCGTTCCAGTATCGGTCACCGGCTACCCTGGCCGGGTCACCGGGGCCCGTACGCCGCCCTTCCTTCGTCGCTTGGGGAATCGCGCAACCATGCTCAGGTATCTGCCTTTCCTGCTGGTCCTGGCCGTGTGGATCTACGCCTTCATCGATGTCCTGAACACTCCGGAGAAGGAGATCAGGCATCTGCCGAAGGTGGTCTGGGTCATCATCGTGCTGCTCTTCGGCGAGGTCCTGCTCGGCCCGATCGCCTGGTTCGTCACCGGCAAGGAACGCAAGACGTCCGCCGCCGGAGGTGGTCCGCGGGCCGGGCGCGGCGGACAGTGGGTGGCACCGGACGACAACCCCGAGTTCCTGAAGTCCCTCAGGGACGAGGATCCCGACGAAAAGAAGCGGGACAAGGGCACGGAGGGCTGATCATGGAACTGCGGCTGCTCGTCACCTTCGAAAAAGTCGCGTCCGTACTCAGCTTCACGCAGGCCGCGGCCGAGCTGAAGTACGCCCAGTCCAGCGTCACCAGCCAGATCCGCGCCCTGGAGTCCTCGCTCGGCACCGAGCTCTTCGACCGGCTCGGCAGCCGCATCCGCCTGACGGAGTCCGGTGAGCGCCTGCTCCCCTACGCCCGGCAGATCATCGAGCTCACGGACGAGGCACGGGCCGCGGTCGTCGGCGCCGACGAACCGGCCGGCGCGATCGCGGTCGGCACGATGGAGTCGCTGACCTCCTACCGCCTGCCCCCGCTGCTCGAACTCTTCCACCACCGCTACCCCGGGGTGCAGCTGTCCCTGCGCCCCACCCTGGGCGACGAGACGCGCCAGGCGCTGCGGCAGGGCACGTACGACGTCGGGTTCCTGATGGAGCGGGAGACCGAGCACGCGGGCCTGGAGACCGAGGTCCTCGCCGAGGAGCCGCTGGTCCTGGTCTGCGCGCCGACGCATCCGCTGGCCGGGCACGGGGCGGACTCGCTGGCCACCGGCGATCTGGCGGCCGTGCAGCTGGTCGGCACGGAGCCGGGGTGTCCCTACCGGGATCTGTTCGAGGACGAGCTGCGGGTGCGCAACGGGGCACCGCCGCCGTTCATGGAGTTCGGCACGATCGAGGCCACCAAGCGAGGAGTCGCCGGTCGCCTCGGGGTGGCGCTCCTTCCGCGGATGGCGGTTCGGGAGGAGCTGGCTTCGGGGGTGCTGCTCGCGCTGCCGTGGGAGCCGCCGTTCGTTCTGCACACGCAGCTCGCGTGGCGGGCGGGCAAGCGGCTGCCCGCCCATGTGCGGCTCTTCATCGAGCAGTCCGTACGGCTGGTGCGGGAGCAGGCAGCGGAGTCGCGGGAGACGGCGAACCGGTGACCACCTTGGCCGGCTTGGCGCGGTTGACCTTCAGGCTGGCGAGGACGATGAGCGGCACGCCGAGGGCCTGGACGACGCCGATGTGGTGTCCGTAGACGGCCCAGTCGGCGACCATCGCGACCGCCGGGTAGGTGAAGGCGAGTACGGCGATCTTGGCGGTGGGCAGCTTCGCGTACGCCGCGTACATCAGGACGTACATCAGGCCGGTGTGGATGACGCCGAGTCCGACGAGCCAGCCCCAGCCCGCGCCCGTCCCGCTCATCGCGCCGAAGTTCGCGAAGGGCAGCAGCAGCGGGATGCCGACGACGACCTGGATGAGGGCGATGAGGTGGGGCCGTACGCCGGTGATGCGCTTGGTGACGAGGGTGGAGAGGCCGTAGAGCAGCGCCGCCAGGAGCGCGAAGCCGATGCCGGTGAGCGAGCCGAGGTCGCCCGGGCGCACCCCGGAGACGAGGATCAGACCGGCGAACGCGGTACCGAGCCACATCAGTTGATGCCCCGTCAGGCGCTCGCGGAAGATGACCGCGCTGAGCAGCACGAGCAGGAACGGCTGCGTGTGGTAGACGACGGTGGCCAGCGAGATCGAGGTCTCCTCGTACGCCTTGAAGAGGAACACCCAGTTGAAGACGATGAACGCCCCGCCGAGCGCGGCCAGTCCGAGCTTCTTCGGGGTGATGCCGTGGTTACGGAAGTAGCCGCGGGCCAAGGCGTAGGCGCCGAGCGCGAAGGCGCCGAACAGGACGCGGAAGAACACGACGTTGAAGGCCGACGCGCCCGACTCGACGACGAAGATCCCGAGGGTGCCGGAGAGCACCATCGCTGCGGTGAGCTGGGCCGTGCCCTTGTTCTCTGAGGTCATGCCCATGAAGCTACGAGCGGACGTATGCGCTGGTCCACGAGCCAGTGGGGCGTCCTGCCGATGGGCTCATCGGCGGGGACGATGAGCCCTGACGAAAGGTGTGCGCATGGATCAGAAGCTGGCCCGTACGTGGCTCGCGACCGCCGTCGAAGAGGCCCGGCAGGGCCTCGCGGAGGGCGGCGTCCCGATCGGCGCCGCGCTCTACGGAGCGGACGGGGCCCTGCTGGGGCGCGGGCACAACCGCAGGGTCCAGGACGGCGATCCGTCGCTGCACGCGGAGACTTCGGCGTTCCGCGACGCGGGACGGCAGCGCTCGTACCGCGGGACGACGATGGTCACGACGCTCTCGCCCTGCTGGTATTGCAGCGGTCTGGTGCGGCAGTTCGGGATCTCGCGGGTGGTGGTCGGCGAGACACGGACGTTCCAGGGCGGGCACGACTGGCTGTCGGAGCACGGCGTGGAGATCGTGATCCTGGACGATCCCGCGTGCACGGCCATGATGGAGGACTTCGTCGCGGCGCGGCCTGGGCTGTGGCACGAGGACATCGGCTTCGAGGACGGGGCGGGCTGAGCGCGCGAAGGCCGGTTCCCGGGACCTGGGGAACAGATCACGGGAACCGGCCTCACGAGCCGTGCGGGAGGGGCGTCAGACGCCCGCGTACGAGTGCTTGCCGGTGACGAAGATGTTCACGCCGTAGTAGTTGAACAGCCAGCAGCCGAAGGCGATCAGGGCGAGGTAGGCGGCCTTGCGGCCCTTCCAGCCCGCGGTGGCGCGCGCGTGCAGGTAGCAGGCGTAGGCGACCCAGGTGATGAAGGACCAGACCTCCTTGGGGTCCCAGCCCCAGTAGCGGCCCCAGGCGTCGCCGGCCCAGATCGCGCCCGCGATGATCGTGAACGTCCACAGCGGGAAGACGGCGGCGTTCACGCGGTAGGAGAACTTGTCGAGCGTGGCGGCGGCCGGGAGGCGCTCCAGGACGGAGGACGCGAAACGGCCGGGCTTTCCGCCGCCGGCCAGCTTGTTCTCGTAGGAGTCGCGGAAGAGGTAGAGGATCGTCGAGACCGCGCCCACGTAGAACACGGCACCGCAGAAGATCGCGGTGGAGACGTGGATCCACAGCCAGTACGAGTGCAGGGCGGGGACCAGCTGGTCGCTCGCGGTGTACAGGACGGTGACGGCGAGACCGAGGTCGAGCAGGACCGTGGTGATCAGCGGAAGGCCGAGCCAGCCGACGTTCTTCTTCAGCGCCATGAGCACGAGGTACACGCCGACGGCCATCGTGGAGAACGTCAGGTTGAACTCGTACATGTTGCCCCACGGCGCGCGCTGCACCGACAGGGCGCGGGTGAGAACGCCGCCGAACTCGATGAGAAACGCGAGCACGGTGAGGGACACGGCGATACGGCCGTAGAGGTCGCCCTTCTCGTCACCGGCCGAGGCACCGGGACCGTCCGGCACGTCGCGGGTGCCGGTGACGGAGCGGGTGACGACCTTCGGGGGCGACTTGGGGGGATCGAGGAGAGCGGTGCCGGCGCTACCGGCCTTGGCCTTGACGGTGACCGCGGGCGCCTTGGCGGCAGCCTCGGTCGCGGGGGTCAGCGCGGCGGCCGTACGGCCCACCTTGCTGCGGCTGCCGAAGATCCACTCCGCCATGTGCGCGAAGAAGGCCAGGAGATAGACGGCCATCGCGGAGTACACCAGCACATTGCTGATGTTCGCGAGGTTCTCGTTCGGTTCGGCGGCGAGGGTGGCGGCGAAAGACACCTCAGCACTCCTTCGGGTGAACATCCCGGCGGCTTATGGTCGGGCGGTGAGGTCTGCAGGAAGCTTGCACTCGTGTTGCCGGGCAGGTTTCAACCCGGCTGGCGTTGACCGTGGAAGACCCGGAGAACCGCTGGTCCGCCGGGCAGCGAGAGCCAGGAATCTCCCTTGTTCCGCGGGGGAGAGGATTCAATTCTCAGCCCCTTCGGACGCGGAGCGGGAGTCGGACACACTGTCCGGCTCCACCGCGCTCGGCGCCTTCTCGTGCAGGTGCGCGGCGAGGTCGCCGAGCTCCTCGGGCAGCTTGGCGGACTCGCTGCGGCCGAGCCCGGCCATCTCGACGACGGTCACGCCGTCGGCGCCCCGGACGGCCCGCACCCACACACGGCGGCGCTGGATGAACAGCGACCCCGCGAGGCCGACGATGGCGCAGACCGCCCCGACGAGCGCCCACATGCTGCCGGGCTGCTGGGAGATCTGGAAGGTCGCCCAGCGCTTGATGTCCTTCTCGAAGGTGATCGAACCGGCGCCGTTCGGCAGCTTCATCGTCTCGCCGGGCACCATCCGCTGCTTCAGGAGCTCGCCCTTGGCGTCCTTGAACTTGGTCATCTTGCTGGTGTCCAGCTGGTACACGTTCTGCGGCAGACCGGAGTCCACGCCGAGGCTTCCGTGGTACGCGGACAGCGCGAGCACCGGATAGTCCAGCGCGGGGAACTGGGAGAACATGTTGCCCTGCCCGGAGCCCGCGAACGTCGGCACGAAGAAGGCGTTGAAGCCGAGCTGTTCCTTCTTGCCGTTCTTGTCGCGGTAGCCGTCCAGGACCTTGATGGCGCCGGTGGCCGTGCCGTTCGAGTCGATCGGCAGGAGCGGCGTGGACTGGCGGCTGACGACCTTGCCCTTGCCGTCCCGCACGGTGACGGTCGGTGCGTAGCCCTGGCCGATGAGGTAGACCTTCGAGCCGTCGACCTCGAGCGGCTTGTTGACCTCGATGGCCTTCTTCTTCTCGGAGCCGTCGATGCCCTCGCTGTAGGTGACGTTCGCCCGGTAGGTGCGGGCCGTGCCCTTCTCGGGGCCCTTCCTCTCGAACGTCGACTCGAAGCTGTCCAGCTTGAAGCTGAACGGCGCCAGGTCGTCGGTGTTGAAGAGGTTGCCGGACTTGAAGTTGTCGTACTGGGTGAGGGTGTTGGAGAACCCGTCGCCCTGGACTACGAGCTTGCCGCCCTCGGACTTGAACAGGGCGCCGACGGCGAAGGCCACCAGGAGCACGATCAGCGAGATGTGGAAGAAGAGGTTGCCCGCCTCGCGCAGGTAGCCCTTCTCCGCGGCGACGGACGCGGCCGCGCCGCCCTTGCCGGACGTGAGGTCCGCACGGAACCTGCGGCCCTTGAGCAGTCCGAGCGCGGCCTCGTGGACCTGCGCGGGCTCGGCCTCGGTGCGCCAGGTGGTGTAGGCGGGCAGCCGGTCGAGCCGTTTGGGCGCGCCCGGCGGACGGCCGCGCAGCTGGCCGACGAACTGCCAGGTGCGGGGCACGATGCAGCCGATGAGGGAGACGAAGAGCAGGATGTAGATCGCCGAGAACCACACGGAGCTGTAGACGTCGAACAGCTGGAACTTCTCGTAGATCGGCGCGAGCGTGGTGTGCGCGGCCTTGAAGTCCTGGACCTTCAGCTCGTCGATGCTGGTCTGCGGGATCAGCGAGCCCGGGATCGCGCCGAGCGAGAGCAGCAGCAGGAGGAGCAGCGCGACCCGCATCGAGGTCAGCTGCCGCCACATCCAGCGCACCCAGCCGGTGCTCTCGCGGCCCGCCCAGGCCAGCCAGCCCGCGGCGCCGGGCGCGCGGTTGCCGCCGAAGGATCCGGGCATCGCCCGGTCCACGGG
>NZ_JBNNJZ010000157.1:0-15741 GCF_050270335.1 Streptomyces sp. NPDC059900 | reverse complement strand
CTTGATGGGTTTGCCGTTCGGCCCGATCCTGACCTCGCGGCCCCCACCACCGGTGACGTGGGCGTGCGCCGGCCAGTCGACGTCGTACTCGTGCACGACGATGTTCACGCCGTGCTTGCTGACGTCCAGGAGGGAGAGGCCCAGTGGGTCGATCCCCATGAACGGGTTGGGAACGTAACTGTGCGGCGCGAAACCACCGTTCAGACCGATCGGGTCCGAGGTGAGGTAGCGGGCGGTCTCGGGGTCGTAGTGCCGGAAGAAGTTGTAGTGCAGCTCCGTCTCGGGGTCGTAGTACTGGCCCGGGAAACGCAGCGGTGTGTAGGCGGTGGCGCCGCGGTTCCAGACCGTGCTGCCCCAGAGGGTGGTCCTGGCCCGCCAGGCGATGTCGCCCTGTTCGTCGAGGAGCTCGGTCGGTGTGCCGACGAGGTCGGTGACGACGGCGTAGAAGCGGGCGTCCACCTCTTCGTCGGTGAGGTGCTTGCGCTCTGTCTGGGCCAGCGGGCGCAGGCCGATGTGGTCCCAGGTCAGGGTCACCGATTCCGGTGCGCCCGGGGTGTGGCTCGTCTGTTCGCACAGGGTCATGCCGTCCCAGGTGAAGTCGACCTGTTCTGCCACTCCCTCCCCCTGTTCCGTCATGCGCTGTTTGGACACGCGGCGCCCCAGGGGGTCGTAGAGGTAGCGCCACCTTGTGCCGTCGGGGGTCACCACGGACGTGAGACAGTCGTCCGCGTTCCATGCGTAGTGCCAGGTGTCGGGCTTGCGGGACAGGCGGGTCTTCCGGCGCAGGGTGGTGCGGCCCGCTGTGTCGCGCTCGTAGCGGACGTCGCCCGCCGTGGTGACGCGGGTGCCGGTGTAGGTACGGGGACCTGTCGCCTCCTGGCCCGGCATGGAGGCCGGCCAGGACGCGTCGGTCTGGTTGCCCGCCTCGTCGTAGGCGTAGGTCTCCGTCCAGCCCGCCGCGCGGACCGCGGTGACGCGGCCGACCGCGTCCAGGTCGAAGCGCCGCGCGCCGCCCAACTGGTCCTTCATGCCGGTCAGATGGCCGTCCGCGCGGTACGCATACGCACGGTGCTGGATACGCGTGCCGGCCGAGCCCATCAGTTCCTGTGTCGCGAGGCGGCCCGTGGCGTCGTACACGTTCGTCAGGGTCAGAGCCTCGCCGACCGTGCGGGTGAGTTCCCGGCCCGCCGCGTCGTGCGTGAACGCCAGCCTCCGGCCGGAAGCGGCCAGTTCGGTGCGATGGCCCGCCGCGTCGTATGTCCAGGTGCTCGTCGCGCCGGACGGTGTCGTGCGGCCGGTGCGGCGGCCCAGCGCGTCGTAGGTATAGGTCAGGGTTCGGCCGTTGACCGTCTCCGAGAGCAGACGGCCGGACCTGTCCCAGTCCAGGGTCAGAGTCACGTCCGGGCCCACCGCCTCGGTGAGGCCGCCTGCCGCGTCGTAGGCGTAGCGCGTGATCGCGGAGCCTCCCACGTTCTTCGTGACCATCCGGCCGAGCACATCCCGCTCGAAGGCGATCTCGTCGCCGGCGGCCGTCGTGCGGGTCACCAAATCGCCCGCCGCGTCGTGGGTGTAGGTCAGTGTGCGGTCGTCGAAGTCTGTCTCCGCCACCAAGCGGCCCGCCGCGTCATATTCGTAAGTCCAGATCAGTCCCAGCGGGTTGGTGACCTTGCGAAGCTGCAGCTGGGTGTCGTGGTCGAACTCGTAGCGGGCGCCGTCGGGGTCCGTGCGGGCCGCGATCAGGTCGAAGTACGAGTGCTCGTACGTCGAGGTCGCGCCCATCCCGTCCGTGTGCGAGGTGCAGTTGCCCTCGGCGTCGTACGTCCACGACTCCGACGAACCGTCCGGTTCCGTACGCCGCGCCAGCTTGCCCTCCACCGTCCACTCGAGCCGCGTGATCGCGCCCGTCGGGTCCGCGATCGTGCGCGCGCGACCGAAGGCGTCACGGTCATAGCGGGACACCGCGCCCAACTGGTCCCTGACTTCCAGTGGGAGGCCCGCCGCGTCGCAGCGTTGCTCGATGGTGTGGCCGAGGGGATCCGTGACGGTGGACACGGCTCCGTTGGCGTGGTGGGTGAAGTAGTGGGTCATGTCGTCGTGGTCGGTCATGCTCGTGCAGTTGCCGTATTCGTCCCAGATCTGGCGCTGGATGGTGCCGTCCGTGCCGACGATCTCGACCGGCAGGTTGAGGTCGTTGTACACCGCACTGGCGCACGTGCCGTCCGGAGAACGTATCGCGGTCAGATTTCCGTGCTCGTCCCAGGTGTTCTCGGTCCGGCGCCCCAGCTCGTCGGTGCGGGCGAGCAGGTTGTTCCAGCTGTCCCACTCGGAGTGGACGGAGCCGCCGAGGGGGTCCGTCTCGGACAGGAGCTGGCGGAGGTGGTTGTAGCGGTAGACCGTGGTCTGGCCGAGGGCGTCGGTGTAGCGGGTTTCCTGCTCCTCGGGGCGGTAGTCGATGGTGCAGGACAGATGACCGGCGGTGCTCTCGCCCCGGACACAGCGGTCCTCGTCGTCGTAGGTGAAGCGGTACCAGGTGTCGTTGCTGTCGGTCCAGGACGTGATGCGGTCCCGGTCGTCGTAGTCCAGACGCAGCCTCGGCCCGGCCGAGTTGTGGACCTCGGCCAGATTGCCGGCCTCGTCGTAGCGGTACGCGGCCACGAGCGTGCCGGGGGTGCTGGCGTCGGTGTCGCTGTCGGGGGCGAGCAGGCGCAGCGCGGTGACGCGGTGGTCGTCGGTGTCCACCTCCAGGTGGTAGCCGCCGGTGTGGCGTATCGCCGTGGGGGCGCCGGTGGGGTCGTGGTCGATGTCGATGCGGTTGCCGTTGCGGTCGGTGATGGCTCGCAGGGGCAGGGTCGCGTGACCGTCTTCGGCAGCGGCGCCCGGCCGGAGGGAGAAGTGGCGGACACGGCCCGTCTGCGGGTCGGCGGCCGTGACCGTGCCCGCGTCGTCGATGCTCAGCGGCCAGCGGGGGCCGTGGGCGGGCAGCACGGGGTCACCGCCGGGTTCGGGGCGCGGGTAGGACAGCAGCTGGCCGTCCTCGGTGGCGTAGATCAGGCTTTCGTCGTCGATCTCGACCCGCTCGTCCAGCGTCGAGGCCCATGAGTCGCCGTACCACTGGCCCCAGCGGTACGTGGACAGATGCGTGCGCTGGAGCACGAGCGGGAGCAGGCCCGGCAGGGTGATGTCGGTGTGCTCCATGAGCATCTCGCCGGAGATCATGTCGATGGGGTCGCCGTTCTTGCAGCGGCCCTTGGCGGGCTTGCCCTTCGCGACGACGTCGTCGGCCCCTTTGCGCAGCCCGCCCTTGCCGAGCCCCTTGGTCATGCCCTTCATTCCGGCCTTGAGGCCCTTCATGCCCTTGGCGAGGCCGCGGAGGCTGGTGAGAGCCTTCATGCCGGGGATGCAGTCCAGGGCGGCGAAGGCTACGTCGAGCAGGCCCGCTTCCCCATTCGCGTATTTATGGAGGGTGTCGGCCAGGACGACGAGTGCGGCGACGAGGACGATCGCGGCGAGAATCGGACCGCCGACGATCATCGCGATGACACCGAGAACCGCGACGACGACCTTGCAGACGGCGACGATGGTGTCCCAGTTGTCGGTGACCCAGTCGCCGACCTCCTCCCACCACTTGCGGTTCTGGATCCCGGCGTCGGAGGCCTCTTCGAGCTTCTTCTTCGCCGTGCCCGCCGCGCCCTCGCGCATCTTCCGGGCGTCCTCGGCCATCTTCTTCGCCGCGTCCAGATTGTTCTGCGCGGCGGTGACGTCGGACTTGGCGGCCGTCTGGGCCTTCTCGGCGGAGTTGGCGTTGCGGGTGGCGGCCTTGACCTTGTCGGGGTCGGGCTTGGGCACGTCCTTCTTGCCGTCGTCGTCCTTGTACTTGTCGGCTTCCTTGCCCGCGCGGTCCACCCATGAGTCGGCGGAGGTCAGGCGGGACTGGGCGGCGCTGAGACTGGTCTGCGCCTCGCGGCCCTGGGCGAGGGCCTTGTCGGCCATGGCCTGGGAGCGTTCGAGGTCGGGCCAGTACGCGGAGAGGGCGTCGCCGGCCATCTCGTAGCTCTTCTTGAGCTTCTTCAGCTTGCCCGGCGCGTCCTCGAACTCCGCCGTGAACGACTCCGCGGTTTTGCCCGCCCAAGTGAGGATGGCGTCCTCGCCCGCCATCCCCTTGATGTCCCGCAGGACCTTGGAGACGTCGTCGGCGAAGTCGTGCAGGTTCTTCGCCAGGTTGCGGACCCGGTCCGGGTCACCGGGCGTCGGGTCCTTGTCCAGGTCCAGGACATGCCAATCCGCCGGACGATTGCCCCCCATGCCGTACCCCCGAAACAACTGCAACGCTTGCGATAAAACGTTCGCATGAATTTACTCCACGGGTGGCGGCTCCGCAGCGATAGCCGAAGTCCGTGGCATTGCGTTCGTGCTGCTGGTGGGGCTGCGGGCCCCGGCGGGATCGGTGACGGCATCCGGCGCCGGGGCACAGTCGCGAGGGCCGCGCCAGTGTGTCAGCGGTTGATCGACTGGACTTCCTGGACGTCCATGTCCTGGGTCGTCTCGAAGGTGCCGTCGGGCATCGTGTCGCCTGCGCCGCCCGTGCCTTCCCAGGAGATCTCCCAGGTGATCGATGCCTTCAGCTGGTACGGCTTTCCGTCGGTCGCCCGGAGGTATTTGATGCCGCACGGCGGGTCCTGCTTCGACTTGCCCTTGGCGTAGGGCGTGCCGATGCTGCCGTCCTCGTTGATCTTGCATTCGCCGGATGCGGGGAAGGTTTCCGCGTCGTCCGTACCCGGCTCCAGGTGAAGGCTCTTCGGCTTTGCCGTGGTCTCTGCCCAGAGCGGCGTGTTCGGGAGTTCCGCGCGGACCTTGACGTCCTTGAAGGTGCCCTTGTCCAGCCAGGCCCAAGTAGGCAGATTCACCGTCGACTTGGCCTCGGGCTTCAGCTCCACCTTGGTATCGGGGACCTTCACCTTGTCGTAAGCGTACTCGGCGAGCATCTTCGGGGTCGGGGCGTTCGGATCGTTCGGGATCTCGCCGTCGTCCACCCAGAACATGATGCGGCCGCAGTCCCAGGACTTGGGGTCGGAGTCGTCAGGCGCCACTCCTCGCCAGAAACGGCCGTCCTTGCCCTCGTTGTAGTCCTTGTAGCCGTCGGCCTGGCTGTTCGAGTCTTCGTGCAGGTCGAAGTTGTCGGCTGGTTTGCCGTCGCGGTAATGGTCGGTCCACAGGCCCTTGCCCCACCACGACTCGTGGATTCCGACGTCGCCGCCGCCGTCCGTATCGACGAACTTCTTGAGCTCCGCGGACGTGAACGCCGGTTCGTACCAGCAGGCAGGCGGCTCCCAGTTGGGGTCGATCGGGGCGAGGTTGCCCTTCTTGCCGCCACCGTTGCCGCCGCTCGGATACGAGAGCTGAATCGAGGAGACTCCGGCCGACAGGGTGCCGCTCTTGTCGGCGTTGCCGCTCGGCGTCTCGTTGGACGGGGGTTCGGTGGTGTTATCCCCCGGTCCGGCTGCGTAGGCGGTTCCGGCCGACCACAGCACGGCTGTCGCCGCCAATGCCGCGGACCATCGCACTGCACGTCGTGAGGGTGTCATCGCCGGCACTCCTTCACTCGACCCTCGACCTCGATCTGCAACACCTTCCAGATCTTCTGCGAACCCTTGGGCTCCTTCATGAGGAGACGGAACTCCTGGTAGTCGTCGAGGCTGGGCTTTGTGTACCTGATCTTCTTGGACTCGACGTTCTTGCCGTAGAACTTGCTCTGATCGCGGCACATGGTGACGAGCACACCGGCCGTACCGACCTTGTCGGTCTTGGGGCGGTAGTAGGTGTCTGTGCCGGTGGCAGTCCATTTGTCGTCCACCCACGACTTGATCTGCTCCTGCGCATATCGGGTGGCGTTGCCCAGCGAATAGAACTGGTAGGCAGGGTCCTTGGGGTCCTGGGCGGTGATCCCGTGGTTGAGGGCCCGGATGTAGTTCTCGGCGTTCTCCTGGGCCGCTGCTTGCCGAGGGTCGGACGACTTCGAGGATCCGAACTCGACCTTCAAGTCACTCGGCAGGCTGAGATCTGGCTCACCGGGCTTCGCGGGAGCCGAAGTCTTCGACTTCTCCGAGCCGCCCCCCGCACCCTCGATCTTGTCCGGAGAAGCGTCGTCCCCGCCGCTTCCGCACGAGGTCAACAGCAGGGTCGCGCCGGCCATCAGTGTGGCGACGACGGGCATGGTGCGACGGGCCACGATTGCAGTCCCCCAGGGTTCGGCATGTGTGCAGGAGAAAATGGAGCCGGACGAAGCTATCAGGCGTGGGTTATCAGTACTGGTGGGCCTTGTGAAGACTCTCGCGTTCCGTGCGGTGTCGGAAGCGAACGGGAGTGAACTGTTCCCAAGTGCTACGGGGGCGCAGCGATTCCGTGCCGGAACTGTGACGCGTGGCGACGAATGCCTGCCCCAAGCGGACATTCGTGGTCGGCGACCGCACGAGGGGAGCTGGACTTACGGTGCGACTCGGGCGTAAACGGGCAACCGGTGAGGTCTGTCGGGCGTCCCCGGAAGCCGCTGCCCCTGTATGACCTCCGGCCCCTTCCGTACCATCGCCTCAGTACGCTCAGCTGATCTCCCTTGATCGCCTCCGATCTCTATCCGCTCCCTCTCAGAGGACAACAGGACACCCGCCATGGCGCGCACCACTTCAAGTTCGACAGGCGGCCCTTCGGCTCCACGGAATCGGACGCCGCAGCCGCTGCCCCGGCGTCGACGTACGGCCGGGGACTTCGTCAAGGCGTTCCTCGCCTTTGTCGCGTTGGCCGTGCTCGTCTTCGGCGTGCCTGGAGCCCTCGCGTTCACCGTGGGGTGGCCACTTCCGGGCGGTGCGCCCTCCCTTGACTGGTTGCAGCAGGAAATCACGGTCGGGACGTTCATCAACGTACTGACCGTCGTCGTCTGGCTCGCCTGGGCCCAGTTCACCGCCTGTGTGCTCGTCGAGGTCAAGGCCGCGCTCTCCGGAGTGGGGATGCCGGGCCGCGTGCCCGGCGCCGGCGGCAGCCAGCTCCTCGCCCGGCAACTCGTCGCCGCCCTGCTCCTGGTGGGCGCCACCGCCGCCAGCTTCGCGCCGGGGCTCTCGCAGTTCGGGCAGTCCCTGGAGGGGAACCAGAAGCCCGCGTCCGCCGCCTCCGCCCAGCAGACCCCCGGAGGTCTCTTCGGGCAGGAGCAGGCCGGTAGCGCCGCCAGTGCCGTCGCCGAGCAGGCCGAGCAGGCCGCCGCGCACGCGGGCAGCAGCACCGCCAAGGACGGGGACACCAAGTACTACCGGATCCAGCCGCCCGAGGGGCGTCACCACGATTCGATGTGGGAGATCGCCGAGCGGCACCTGGGAGACGGCCGCCGTTACAAGGAGATCTACCAGCTCAACAAGGACCGTGAGCAGCCCGACGGGTCCCGCCTCTCCGAGGCCAGCCTCATCCGGCCCGGCTGGATCATGGAGATGCCCGCGGACGCGCACGGCGGCGAGCTCGTCGAGATGCCCGACGAGGCGCCCAAGGTCTCGCAGGACGTGAAGGAGCAGATCTCCGACTACGCCAAGTCCGGGCAGCAGGGCGGCGGCGCCAAGGAGCAGGGCGGCGGCCAGCAGGGCGGCGGCTCCGTCGACCGCGACACCGCGCACATCACCATCCCCGAGCAGCGGCCCACGGAGAGCGGCGCACAGCAGGAAGCTCCCGTCGCCGGCAGCGGCAGCGAGTCCGAAGGGTTCTCCTTCGGGCTGCCCGAAGCGCTCATCGGGGCCCCTCTCCTGGCCGCCGGTCTCCTCGGTGCCCTCGGCCGCCGTCGCCGTCACGCCCTGTGGCAGTCGGCCATGGGCGCCGTCGGCGGACGCCGCGGCATGGAGCCGCCCACGCCGACCGGGGACGCGGCCGACGTGCAGGACGCGCTGCTCGTGGGCGCCGACCCCGAAGGCGTACGGCTTCTCGATCTGTCGCTGAGGGGGCTCGCCGCATCCCTCGCCGAGGAATCGCGGGCCCTGCCCACCGTCTACGCCGCCTGGCTCAGCAACGGCGACCTGCACCTCCAGCTCGCCCAGCCCGCCGGACGGCCGCCCGCTCCCTGGCAGCTGGGGCAGGACCAGACGTTCTGGATGCTGGCGCGCACCGACGCCGAGCAGTACGAGGACGTCGACACCGCCGCTCCCTACCCGGGGCTCGTCAGCCTCGGCACGCTCGACGACTCGCGGCTGCTGCTCAACCTCGAAGCCGTGCCCGGTGTCGTGTCGCTGAGCGGGACCGAGGCCGACCGCGCCGCCGTCTTCGCGTCCGTCGCCGCCGAGCTCGCCACCAACGGCTGGTCCGACCGCATGACCATCACCCTCGTCGGCTTCGGGCAGGACCTCACGCCGCTCGCCCCCAACCGGCTGCGGCACCTCGACGACATCGAGGCGCTCATCGAGACGATGGAGGCGGAGACGCGGCAGCGGCGGGGGGCTCTCGGGGCCGCCGGGCATGACTCGGTCCTCACCGGGCGTACGGGGCCTGCCCAGCACACCCGCTGGGCGCCGCACCTGGTGCTGCTCGCCGCCGAGCCCACCGGCGACGACGCCGTGAAGCTCGCCGAGCTTGCCGCCGACGCCAGCCGCCTGGGTATCGGCTACCTCGTCGGTACGGAGTCCGGAGACCTGCCGGGCGCCGCCTGGGAGATGGAGATCACCGCGCAGGGCAAGCTGCTCGCGCCGCTGCTCGGCCTCGAACTCGAGGCCCAGTTGCTCCCCGAGGCCCAGCAGCGTGCCGTCGTGGAACTCTTCGTGGACGCCGACCCGGGGGAGGGCGAGGGCGGCGCCGGTTCCGGTCGTACTGGCGCCACTCCGCCGTTCCTCGTCGACGTCACCGAGCAGGGGCGCCCCGCGGTGTACGCGCGCCTCGTCGGCACGTACGAGATCATCGGCCTCGACACGCCGGACGGTGACCGCAGCCCGCTGATGCACGAGGCGCTCGCGCTGCTCCTGCTGCACCGCGAGGGCGTGCACCCGCGGGTGCTCTCCTCCGCGCTGTGGCCGCGCGGTGTCACCGAGGACGTACGCGACGCGCTCGTCGAACGGCTCCGGGAGTGGCTCGGCACCGAGCCCGACGGGTCGCCGCGGCTGCGGGCCGACCAGAGCGGGCGGCTCACGCTCGCCAAGTCCGTCGTCTCCGACCTGGACGTGCTGCGGTCGCTCTACCACGAGGCGACCCAGGGACGCGGCGCCAACAGCCGGGCCGTACGCGGGCGGATGCTCACCGATGCTCTGGTGCTCGTGCGGGGTCCCTTGCTCGCGGACCGGCCGCAGGGGCGGTACGGGTGGCTCACGCACGAGATCGTGGACGCGCAGCTGCCGCTGCTCGTCGCGGACATCGGGCTCGCCCTCTCCGAGTTCCACCTGGAGAAGGGGCGCGCGGAGAAGGCCATCGAGGCGTTGAACGCCTCGCTGAATTCCGCGCCGGGGGACGAGCGGCTCTGGAACGAGTTGCTGCGGGGCACGCATGCGGTGGGTGATCCTGCGCGGCTTCAGCAGGTTGCCGCGGATCTCGTTGCCCGCAGCGGGGCCCGCGGGGTGCCGCCTCGGACCGAGGCTCTGCTGGATGAGTTGCTTCCTACCTGGCGTAGTGGGCTTACCGCGGTGAGCTGACGCCCCGTTTCATCCGAACCCGGCAGCTTTGGCGTTGTGCCCACCCGTTCCGCCCTGCGGAACGCCTGCCCACAACGGGGAGACGACAGTTTTGTTGCTGATCCTGGTCCTCGGCGGCGCCCTCTGGGGCGCCGTCGCGGGGCTGTTTGTTCCGCGTGCCGTCTACCGGCTCTCCGTGGCGCCCGAAGAGGCGTGGCGGGGTGGCTGTCCCGACGGGCATCCCGTAGGGGGCTGGGTCGGGCTCGCGCGGTGCCGGGAGGACGGGACCCGCTACGGGCCCCGGACCACGACCGTCGCCCTGGCCACCGGCCTCGTCTGCGCCGTCCTCGCCGCCGCCACCGGCGCGCGGCCCGAGCTCGGGGTCTGGCTGCTGCTCGCGCCCTTCGGGGTGCTGCTCGCCGTCGTGGACTTCGGGGTGCACCGGCTGCCCGACGTGCTTACCCTGCCGCTCGCCGGGGCCGCGCTCGTGCTCCTCGGGGGTGCCGCGGTGCTGCCCGAGCACGCCGGGTCCTGGATCCACGCGCTGTACGGGGGGCTCGGGCTCGGCGCCGCGTACTTCGTGCTCTTCCTCATCAGCCCGAACGGCATGGGCTTCGGCGACGTGAAACTGGCGCTGAGCCTGGGGGCCGTCCTCGGCTGGTACGGGTGGGGCGCGGTGTTGCTCGGCACCTTCGCCGGGTTCCTGCTCGCCGCGCTGTACGGGGGAGGGCTCGTGATCGCCCGCCGCGCCGGGCGCAAGACGGCCATCCCGTTCGGGCCGTTCCTGATCGGCGGGGCGTTCCTGGGGCTGCTTGCCGGGGCGTACGCCGCCTGACGTCCGGCGGCGCAAACGGCTGGCGTACGCTGAATCAGTCCGTCCAGAACCCTTACGAAAGGGACGCCCCGGTGACCGAGAAGGCCGACCTTCAGTCCGTGCTCGACCGTGCCGCCGCAGGCGGGCGGATCAGTGAGGAAGAGGCGCTCGACCTCTACCGCGATGCCCCGCTGCACGCGCTCGGCGCCGCCGCCGACGCGATCCGCCGCCGCCGGTACGCCGGGACCGAGCACATCGCGACGTACATCATCGAGCGGAACATCAACTACACCAACGTGTGTGTGACCGCCTGCAAGTTCTGCGCCTTCTATGCCGCCCCCAAGGACACCAAGAAGGGCTGGACGCGCGACCTCGACGACATCCTGCGGCGCTGCGCCGAGACCGTCGAGCTCGGCGGTACGCAGGTCATGTTCCAGGGCGGGCACCACCCGGACTTCGGCGTCGAGTACTACGAAGAGCACTTCTCGGCGATCAAGAAGAACTTCCCGCAGCTGGTCATCCACTCCCTCGGCGCCTCCGAGGTCGAGCACATGGCCCGCATCTCGAAGGTTTCCGCCGAAGAGGCGATCCAGCGGATCCACGCCGCCGGGCTCGACTCCTTCGCCGGTGCGGGCGCCGAGCTGCTGCCGGCCCGCCCGCGCAAGGCCATCGCCCCGCTCAAGGAGAGCGGCGAGCGCTGGCTTGAGATCATGGGGATCGCGCACGACCTCGGCGTCGAGTCGACGTCCACGATGCTCATGGGTACGGGCGAGACGAACGCCGAGCGCATCGAGCACCTGCGGATGATCCGTGACCTCCAGGACCGGACCGGGGGCTTCCGGGCCTTCATCCCGTACACGTACCAGCCCGAGAACAACCACCTCAAGGGCCGGACGCAGGCCAGCATCTTCGAGTACATCCGCATGATCGCGATCTCGCGGATCTTCCTCGACAACGTCGCCCACATCCAGGGCTCCTGGCTGACCACCGGCAAGGAGGCCGGCCAGCTCACCCTGCACTACGGCGCCGACGACCTCGGCTCCGTGATGCTGGAGGAGAACGTCGTCTCCTCCGCCGGTGCCAAGCACCGCAACAACCTGCGCGACATGATCGACATGATCCGCACCGCTGAGCGCGTACCGGCCCAGCGCGCCACGACGTACGAGCACCTCGTCGTGCACGACGACCCGGCGAACGACCCGACCGACGACCGCGTCGCCTCGCACATCTCGTCCACGGCGATCGAGGGCGGCACGGCCCACCCCGAGCTGAAGCTCCTCGCCTCCAACTGAGGGCCGGGGTTCCGGAGAACTGAGGCTGCCGTGCTGACGATCCATGCCGCGCCGCTGGTCCTGCCGGTCGGCGCGGCGCCCGTCCCCGAGGGGGCGGTGCTCGTCGACGGGGGGCGGATCGCCGCCGTCGGGCCGTACGAGGATGTCGTGGCGCAGTCGCCGCGCGCACGCGTGCGGCAGTGGCCCGGCGTTCTCACGCCGGGGCTCCGGCAGTGGCACGGCCGGTGGCTCCTCACCCGCGTCTACCACCCCGATCCGCGCGAGGCCGATGAGCTCGGCACCGAGCCGATCACCGATTTCGAGTGCGAGGACGATGCCCGCTGGGCGGGGAGCGTGCGGCGGGGGCTCCAGCGGATGCTGGCGCACGGCACGACGCATGTCGGCGGGGGTTTTCCCGACGGGGTGCGGCAGTCGCTCGTGCGGGCGGGGCTGCGGGAGGTGGCGGATGCGTGGCGGCTCGCGCCGCCGCTGACCGGTGCGCCTGGCCTTGACCCCTTTGTCGAGGGGGGCGATCTTTCCGGGGCCGTTCACGGGCCGCTGGTCGTTGGGGGGTCTGCCGATCTCGCCGCTTTTGATGTTCCGGATGAGGCCGCGCTGGTCGAGCGGGGTGGGGCGACTTGTGTTGCCACCGTGCTTGGCGGGCGGTTGGTGTATCGGCGGCGGTAGGCGGTTTGTGTTTCGCCGCGGGTCGGTGGGGGTTGATCGCGCAGTTCCCCGCGCCCCTGAAGGGGCGCTGTCGCCCCCCGGCGCTCAAGAGCTACCGCGAATCCTCAGCCCGACAGCGCCTCCGCGAACGCCCCCGCCTTCTGTTCCACCCCGCTGCACGAGTTCTGCGCCTTCGTCGTCGACGTGCCCGCCCCGCACTGCTTGTCGCGGAACGTCGACCACATCGACAGCCATGCGACGCCCTTCTTCTCGGCGTACGAACGGAGTTGGGCCGCGTCCGCGAGGGTGAACGTCTCGCCCTTGACGTCGTTCACGCCGATCATCGCGGTGATCGCGAGCCCCCGCCACGCGTTCCTGTCCGAGAGGCCGAAGACCTTCTTGAGCTGTGCGTGCGCCTTGGTGGCCGACGTGATGGCGTAGTCGCCCATGTCGCCGGCGAAGGACGTGCCGTAGTTCATCGCCATGATGTTCACGGTCGCGACCCGCGCGCCGTGGTCGTTGGCGGAGTCGAGCAGCGCCACGCTGTCCGCGTCCAGACCGGACGGCATCACCGGCAGCGTGAACGTGGCCTTCAGGTCGCGCTTCTTCTGGAGCAGCGCGATCGCCTCGGAGCGGCGGGCCACCGACGCGGAATCGGTGAGCGCGTCGCCCTCGATGTCGAAGTCGGCCTCGGTCGCGCCGGTGGCGTCCAGGACCTTCGCGTAGGCGTCGGCCAGTTGGGACGCGCTGTCGCAGGCGAGCGCGAGTTCCTTGCCCGCCGCGCCCCCGAAGGAGACGCGGAGCGCGCCGCCCGAGGACTTCAGCTTCGCCGTCCGCTTCGCCACCGCGGCGTCGTCGATGTCCGTGGTCCCGCCCCACACGGGCGTGCAGTCGCCGCCGTCCGCGACGGCGAAGGCCAGGTTGTACGCCGCCGGGGTGCCGGAGGTGTCGGAGTCCCCGGCGGTCGTGGCACTGACGTACGGGGCGAACGCGGTGGTGGCTTCGGGCGCCTCGGTCGTCGGAGACGTCGGTGACGTCGAGGACGTCGCCGAGGGGGAGGCCGTGCTCGACGGGGCCGAACCGTCGTCGGACGTGCCGTCCCCGGACGAGCACCCGGAGCACACCAGCGCGGCCAGACAGACGAGACCGGCGGCCGGCTTCAGCAAGCGCCGGGTATTCCGCACGCCTCGTATATTCCGCACGTTCACTCGCTCACTCGGTCGGTAAAGGCTGACCTTCGCAACGTACCCGGAATGCGGCGCGGGAACGAACGGCCGCCAAGTCTCCCAGCTCAGTGACAGGTTGGCGCCATTCTCACGGTCGCCGCACAGGCCGTTCAGAGAATTTTGCGAAATTGCCCTGATTGCATCCCCGAATGCATTCCGAATCTGCCGTTCCTGCCGTCGAAAAGCGTGCCGCCCCGCGTCGCGGCCGCCGCCGCAAGCGCGGCAACGGCCCCGGAGCGGGGCCCGTGTTCGTGGACACGTCCGGTCGCAGGGCGCGCCTGCTGCGCCGGGCCGGAGTCCTCGCGGGCATCGCCTGCCTCGGCTACGCGGTCGTGCTCGGCATGGCCTTCATGGGCTGGGGCACCTCGCTCAGCCCCGCCGAACTGCTGCCCTTCGACGGCGGCGGCGCGGGAGCTCCGGGCGGGACCGCGCCCGCGGGCGCCCCGACCGGCACGGCCCCGACCGGCACACCGCCGACCGGAACACCCCCGTCCGGCGCACCCCTCGCCCCGCCCGCAGGCGCGGACCCCTCCGCCGCCCCGAGCGCATCCGCCTCCGCTCCCGCCAACTGACCGGATCCCCCACACACTCATGACCCAGACGACGACACCCCCTCCCGTGGGGCCGCGCAGCCGGCGGCACGCCACCCCCAGCAGGATCGAGCGCGCGGGCCGCCGCGCCGCCGCACTCCAGAAACCGCGGGTGATCCTCGCCCTGCTGCTCCTGCTCGCCCTCACGAGCGTGATGCTGCTCGACGGGTATCTGCGTGCCGAGATCGGCGACGACTCGCGCGTACGCGTCGGGGCGAGTTCGAGCGACGTACCGGACAAGGTCCTCGACGGCGGTCCGGTACTCGACTTCCGCGGCGGCAAGGCGCAGAGCACGGCCATGCCGGACAAGACCATCGCGCTCACCTTCGACGACGGCCCGGACCCCGAGTGGACGCCCCAGGTCCTCAAGGTGCTCGAGGACAACGACGTCGACGGCACCTTCTTCATGGTCGGCTCGATGGTCACCCGCTACCCGGACGTGGTGCAGAGCCTGGTGGCGCAGGGCAACGAGGTCGGGGTCCACACGTTCACGCACGTGGACCTCTCCTACCAGAGCGCCGCCCGCGTCGAGCGTGAGCTGAAGCAGACCCAGCTCGCGCTCGCGGGTGCCGCGGGCATCACGACGACGCTGTTCCGCGCGCCGTACTCGTCGAAGCCCGACGCCATCGACAACTACTCCTGGTCGGTCTACAAGAAGCTCGGCTCGATGGGGTACACCAGCGTCTTCATCGACACCGACAGCGAGGACTGGCAGAAGCCGGGCGTCGAGAACATCATCAAGTGGGCCACCCCGAAGGACGGGAAGGGTGCGTCGGTCCTCTTCCACGACTCCGGCGGCGACCGCAGCCAGACGCTCGAGGCCCTCGGCACCTACATCAAGAAGATGAAGGCCAAGGGGTACACGTTCACCACGGTCAGCGGGGCCACCGCTCATCCGGTCGCCCATCACAAGGCCACCGGCGCGACCCTCTGGGAGGGCAGGTCGCTCGTCGCCGCCGTCGCCGTCGCCGAGTGGGTGGTGCCGGGGCTCGCCACCGGGCTCGCCGTCGTCGGGGTCGCCGTGCTCGGCAGGTTCGGGATGATGCTGGTCCTCGCCCGGCGCCACCACCGGCAGCGCAACAGACGCGGCTTCTCCTGGGGGCCGCCGGTCACCCGCCCGGTGAGCGTGATCGTCCCCGCGTACAACGAGAAGGAGTGCATCGCGGGCACCCTGAACTCCCTGGCGGCCAGCACCCACCCCATCGAGATCATCGTCGTCGACGACGGCTCGACGGACGGTACTGCCGGGATCGCCGAATCGCTCGGGCTGCCGAACGTCCGCGTCGTGCGCCAGGAGAACGCGGGCAAGCCCGCCGCGCTCAACAACGGCGTACGGCATGCCCGGTACGACATCGTCGTGATGATGGACGGAGACACCGTCTTCGAACCGGACGCCGTGCACCAGCTGGTGCAGCCCTTCGCCGACCCCGGGGTCGGCGCGGTCGCGGGCAACGCCAAGGTCGGCAACCGCAGGACCATGATCGGCGCGTGGCAGCACATCGAGTACGTGATGGGCTTCAACCTCGACCGCCGCATGTACGACCTGCTGCGCCTGTC
>NZ_JBNNJZ010000156.1:0-15750 GCF_050270335.1 Streptomyces sp. NPDC059900 | reverse complement strand
GTGCAGGACGGCGCGGCGTTCGGCTGCGGTGCCCTGTCCGTAGACGCGGGTGAGGGTGGCCGGGTCCGCGTCGGCCGCGTGCAGGAGCAGCACGCGGGCGGCGTCGGCGTGGTCCTGGCCGCAGCGTCGCCCGGCTTCGGCGAAACGCAGTTCCCAGGTGGGGGTGGTGCTCTGCGCCGGTCGGCCCTGGTGGGCGGCGGCCTCGGCGGTGGCCTGGTCCAGCCAGGCGCGGGCGGCACCGGGGAGGGCGGCTTCCAGACGGGTGCGGAGGTCGTCGATGGCGGGGGCTTCGGTCACGGGGTGCCTCCTCCGGCCGGGGTGGGGAGCGGGGCGGTGCGGGACGGGGCGCGGACCGTTTCGATCGCCGCCTCATGCAGGGACTCGGCCGCCTGGCGTAGGAACTCGATGGAGTGGGAGGCGAGTTGAGGACCCGCGTGGGAGTGGCGGGGCAGTTCGACGACGGTCAGGCCTTGGTAGCCGGTGGAGGCCAGGGCTTCGAGTACGGGCGGGAAGTCGATCTCTCCGTCCCCGAAAGGGAGGTGTTCGTGGACGCCGCGGCGCATGTCCTCGATCTGGACGTGGCGCAGCCAGGGGGCGGCGGCGCGTACGCAGTCGGCGGGTGACTGAGGTTCGAGGCACTGGCAATGGCCGATGTCGAGGGTGAGTCCCAGGGCCTCGGGGCTGCCGAGGTCGTGACGGAGCCGGTGGAAGTCGGCGAGGGTGGACAGGAGGTGGCCGGGTTCGGGTTCGATGGCCAGCGGTATTCCGGTGCCGTGCGCGGCGTCGACCACCGGGCCGATGGCCTCGGCGAGCCGGTGCCAGGCGGTGTCCTCGGGGGTGCCTTCGGGGGTGATGCCGCTGAAGCAGTGCACGGCGTGGGCGCCCAGGTCGGCGGCGACCTGGACGGCGCGGACCAGCAGACGGACGCGGGCGGCGCGCGCGTCCGGGTCCGGGTCGAGGAGAGAGGGGCAGTGTTTGCGGCGGGGGTCCAGGACGTAGCGGGCGCCGGTTTCGATCGTCACCGTCAGACCGAGCCGTTCCAGGCTGCGGGCCACGTGCCGGGTGCGGGCGGCGAGGTCGGGGGCGAGCGGGTCGAGGTGCATGTGGTCGAGGGTGAGACCGACGCCTGAGTAGCCGAGGTCGGCGAGGAGACCGAGGGCGTCGTCGAGCCGCAGGTCGGTAAGACCGTTGGTGCCGTAGCCGAAGCGGAAGGGGCTGGTCGCCCGGTTGTTCGTACCCGTCATGTGACGCTCACCTTCCGGCCGAACTTGCGGGCCGCCGGGGCGAGAGCGGCGGTCAGGAGTGCGAGGCCCTGGGCGCCCGTGCGGGCGGAGAGGGCCGCCTGGAGCGGGATCATCGCCCGGATGCCGCCGCCCACGGCCCGTTGGGTGAGCTCGGGGGACGGGTTGAGTGCGGCGTGGAAGAAGGGGCGGGCGGAGGTGGCGGCGTACGTGGCGGCGAGCGCGGCCTGGACCACACCGCTCACGCCGATCCGCCGGGGGCTGCCGGTCCGCTTCAGGGCAGCGCCCGGTGTGAAGGCCGCGGAGATTGGCGTAGAGCCCGGCGTGGAGCCCGGCAGGCCGCCGGCGGCTGCGGTCCGGCGGCCTGCCGGGAGTTGCGGGGGCCCGGCTGCGGGGACGCCGGCGGTGCTGGTTCCCGTGCCGGTACCGGGGTCGGTTCCAGTGCCGGTACCGGTGGTACTGGAACCGGCGGGAGCGTGTGCGCCGCTGCTGGCGCCCACGCGCTTGCCTGCCAGGCGGCCACCCAGGGCGTCACGGTCGCCGCCGCCCCTGGCCAGCAGTTGTGTCAGGCCTGCTGTGGCGGCCAGCGCGCACAGGGGGGCCGCCACGGAGCCGCCTTGGGCTTCGCGGCGGGAGACCGCGGTTACCGCGAGGGTGTGGGCGCCCAGGACGAGGGCGGCGGGTATCGCGGCGCGGAGGCCGGGGCCGCGGGTGACGGTCCGGCCCGCTGCCGGGTGCCGTGGGGTCGCCGCCCATGATGCTCCCGTAGTGGACGTCGCCCTTGATGCGCCCGCCGTGGACGCCGCCCTTGGTGCTCCCGCAGGGGAGGTCGGCCCTGATGTGCCCGTCGTGGAGGCCCCGGCGGATGTGGCCGCTGCTCCAAGGAGCAAGTCAAGGGCGCGGGCCGCCGCCATGGCCGCCGGGCCGGCCGGGGTGTGCTTCAGGCCCAGGTCGTACGCCCATACCGTCGCCGCCAGGCCGCCGGCGACCGTCAGGGCGGGGCGGCCCGCGGCGGCGGCCAGGGTCAGGCCTCCTGCCGTCAGTGCCGCTGCCGCGCCCAGCGCGACGGACGGGGCGATGCGGCCGGAGGGCAAGGGGCGGTGAGGGCGTTCGACCGCGTCCTCCTCGCGGTCCGCCCAGTCGTTGAGGGCCATGCCCGCCTCGTAGAGGGAGAGGGACGCGGCGATGGCGAGGAGGGTGCGGCGGTTGGGCTGAAGTCCCGTTGCCGCCGCGCCGGCGAGGGCGTCGCCGGGCACGGTGAACAGGGCCGAGACGCGCAGCAGTTCGGCCCAGTCGCGCCCGGAACCCAGCCGCAGTCCACCACCGACCCCCGCCCCAGCTCCAGCCCCAACCTCAGCCCAAGCCCCCCTCAAGCCGACACCCCCCGCAGCCGCGAAGCAAAGCCCACCAGCGCCTCGTACTGTTCGGCGAGAGCTGACGAAGAGCCGTCGTCCGGGTCCTTGAAGTAGAAGCCCAGTTCGCCCAGCGGGCCGGAAAGGCCGATCTCGTGGGCGCGGGCCGCCAACCGGGCCAGGTCCAGGATCAGCGGTGCCGCAAGGGCCGAGTCGCAGCCCTGCCAGGTCGTCTGGAGGACCATCCGCGCGCCGAGGAAGCCGTCGAAGGCGATGTGGTCCCAGGCGGTCTTCCAGTCGCCGAGCGAGGGGACGTCGTCGATGTGGACCTCGCCCTCCGGGGCGGAGCCCAGCGTGTCGGCGAGGACCCGCTCCTTGCCCGCGTTCTTCGCCGCGGCCGCCGCCGGGTCGGCGAGGGAGGCGCCATCGCCGCCGCCCAGGAGGTTCGTGCCGGACCAGGCCCGCACGGCGAGCGCACGCTGGGCGAACATCGGGCCCAGGACCGAGCGGAGGAGCGTCTGGCCCGTCTTGCCGTCCCGGCCCGCGTAGGGCAGCCCGGACGAGGCGGCCAGGGAAGCGAGCGCCGGGTGGTGCAACCCCGAAGACGGGGTGAAGTTCACGTACGGGCAGCCCGCCCGCAGCGCCGCCGCCGCGTAGAGGGAGCTCGCGGGCAGCCGCTCCTCGCCCGCCTCGGCCCCGACAGGCACCGGTTCCGTCGAAGCCACGTTCACCACCACCGCACGGGCGAGGCCCCGGCGGCGTACGAAATCGCGGAGGTCGGCGGCGAAGGACTCGATCAGCTCCTCGTCCGTCCGGTCGTCGGAGTCCCCGCGGCGCGGTCCGCCGGGACGGATCTCCGCATCAGCGGCGGCCAGTTCCGCGCCGACCGCCGACGGGACCCCGTGCGGGAGCACACCCCCCGCGGCCAGTTCCTCCGCCCGCTTGGGCAGCGGGCACTCCACCGTGTCGTGGCCGCCGAAGACGAGCGACGACAACGTTGGCAGACCGCAGTCCGCGAACGGCGGCGTCTCCGTGACCATGCCCGTCGGGGGATGGAGTCCGGCCGTCACGGCCGCGCACCCCGCGACAGCCGTCGTGGCGACCGACCCGCGCGCTCCGATCAGCCACACCCCTGTGAGACCGCCACCCGAAGCATCGGAAGAACCAGTAGAAGGAGAGATGGGCACGGCTGCCTCCTGTCGTACACGCGGTGAACGCGCGGGGAGATAAGACGGGGAGATAAGACGGCGGACAGAGTCGGAAGGAGTCGGGGATAAGACGGCGGGCGGAGGTCCGGCGTCCTCCGCCCGCCGCCGTCTAGCGGCCCGCCCCGTTTGCGCTGCGGGCGGGCAGATCCTTCACCCGGATGTCGCGGAAGGAAACCTGGTCATCGGCACCGTGGTTCTGGATGCCGATGTGACCGTCCGTCAGGCTCCTCGCGGGATCCGTGTTGGTGAAGTCGTTGATCTTCACTCCGTTGAGATAGATCCGAAGGCGTTCGCCCTCGACCCGGAGTTCGTAGGTGTTCCACTCCCCCGGCGGGTTCAGCGCCTCGTCGCGCTTCTTCAGGTCGGCGGACTTGAAGCCGTAGACGGAGCCGGTGGTCTTCTCCGGTACGT
The DNA here is from genome assembly GCF_050270335.1 of Streptomyces sp. NPDC059900. Lineage (NCBI taxonomy): Bacteria > Bacillati > Actinomycetota > Actinomycetes > Kitasatosporales > Streptomycetaceae > Streptomyces > Streptomyces sp. NPDC059900. The sequence continues at coordinate 11,538 of NZ_JBNNJZ010000156.1, read as the reverse complement.
CGGTGGCGTCGATCTGGATCTCATAGCCGTTGTTCACGGCCGACCAGGGGTCGTCGGAGGGCGGGAAGCCCACGAAGATCCCCGAGTTGTCGTCGCCGTCCATGCGCCAGTCCAGCTTGAGGGAGTAGGAGCCGAGCTCCTTCGCCCCGTCGTACCAGAGCATGCCCATGCCGCCGACGGTGGTCAGCGTCCCGTCCTTCTCGTTCAGGGAGAAGGACCCCGGACCCGCCTGCTTCCAGGCCTCCAGGGACCCCGCCGTGCCGTCGAAGACCGGCGTGTAGCCCTTCTCCGGGCGGCAGTCGGCCTGCGAGGCGCCGGTCGCCCAGCGGATGCCGCCGAGCAGGTGGGTGCGGTAGGCGGGGTCGGCGAACGACTCCTTGGTGTGGCCGCTGCCCGTGTAGAAGGAGCGACCGCCCTGGTAGTCCTGGCACCAGGCGATGGGATGGTCGCCGGACATCGAGCCGCCCGTGTAGGACGACTCGTCGAGCGAGGCAAGGACGTGGGCGCGGTCCCGGGGGTTGGAGCGGTAGTTGTACCACTCGTCGGTCCGGTCCCAGATCCCCGGCAGATGCGCCATGGACGGGTGCCCGTGGTCCTCGACCTGCACCTTCGCGGGCTGGATCGCGGGGTGCGACTGGAAGTAGGCGCCCGCGAGCCCGCCGTAGAAGGGCCAGTCGTACTCGGTGTCGGCGGCGGCGTGCACGCCCACGTACCCGCCGCCCTTCTTGATGTAGCCCTCGAACGCGCTCTGCTGCTTGCCGTCGAGGACGTCGCCGGTCGTGGAGAGCCAGATCACGGCGTCGTACTTGGCGAGGTTCTTGGCCGTGAAGGCCTTGGCGTCCTCGGTCGCGTCGACGGTGAAGCCGTTCGCCGCGCCGAGTTCCTTGATGGCGGCGATGCCTTCGGGGATGGAGTCGTGCCGGAACCCGGCGGTCTTGGAGAAGACCAGGACCTTCTCACCGGCCGCCGGCCCCGATGGCTCCGGCTTCGAGGACTTCGAGGCCGCCGGACCCGACACACAGCCGATGAGCAGGGCGGCCGTGGCGGTGGCAAGGGTGATGCGTGCGGATGCCCGCATGGTGGAGTGGCCCCTTTCTCAGCTCGTGGTGAAGGTGAAGTCGTCGACGTCGAACAGCGCGCCGGTGCCCTTGCCCTTGAAGACCAGGAAGAGGGTGGTCGTCGTCTTGGGCGCCTTGGAGATGGCGGTACTCACGTCCGCGTACGTCTCCCATCCGCCGGTCGGCTTGACCGTGGCCCTGCCGAGCACCTTGCCGGTGGCCGATCCGCTGCGGACCTCGATGGTGCCGCCCGCGCCGGCCGACGCGACGCGCGCGGTCAGCTTGGTGGCGTTGCCGAGGATGTAGGGCTTGAAGGAGACCCAGTCGCCGTTGTTGATGTCGCCGACCGTCTTGCCGCCGTGGGCCGGGGTGTGGTTGGCCACGGACACGCCCTTGGAGTCGTCGAAGTGCTCGCCCTGGCGGTGCTTGGGCTGGACGACGTTCTGGTCGTGGGTGGTCAGCGCGGGCTGGCCGTTGGCGCCCTTGTCGGTGTACTCGGCGTCGAAGACCCCGAAGATGTTGGCGTTCGGGTCGTGCTCGCCGTCCGCCGACGTCTGGATGGTGCCTTCGCAGCCGTTGGCCGAGGTGACCGGGTGACCGTGGCTGTCGTGGCCGAGGATGTGCGTGACCTTGACCTTCGTGCAGTCGATCGGGCCGTCTTCCTTGTCGGTCACCTTGACCTTGAAGGGCACCTTGTCGCCGAAGGTGAACAGCTGCCCGTCACCGGGGAGTTCCAGGGTCACCTTGGGCGCGGTGTTGCCGACGGTGATGTGCGCGCTGGCCGAACCGGTGCGCCCGGTGGAGTCCTTGACGGTCACGGTCGCGGTGTAGACGCCGTTCTTCTTGTACGTGTACGAGGGGTTCTGCTGGCTCGACTTGCCGCCGTCGCCGAAGTCCCACGCGTAGGTCAGCGTGCCGCCCTCCGCGTCCGTGGCCTTCGCGGTGAACTTGGTCCTGAGCGGGGCCTGGCCGCTGGTGACGGATGCGCTCGCCTCGACGACCGGGGAGTGGCCATCGGTGGCGTTCTCGATGCGGTAGAGACCGGAGTTCTCGTCGCCGCCGAACCAGGCCGTGCCGTAGTCCAGAACGTACAGCGCGCCGTCGGGGCCGAACTCCATGTCCATCACCTGCGTGCCCGTCCACGGGAACGGGTTGATGGACTGGACCGTGCCGTCCGCGCTCTGCTCGATGCGCTTGATCCAGCGCCGTCCGAACTCTCCGGCGAAGAAGTCGCCGTCGTAGGCCTCCGGGAACTTCACCGGGGAGGTGTTGGCCGCGTCGTAGCGGTAGACGGGTCCGCCCATCGGGGACTCGGAGCCGGAGCCGAACTCGGGCACGGAGCCGCCGTCGTAGGGGATCCAGGCCTCCTGCGCGGGCGGCAGGTCGGTCAGACCGGTGTTGTGCGGCGACTCGTTCTTCGGGGCTGCGCAGTCGAAGGCGGCGCCGGAGGTCTTCGTCTCGAAGTCGTAGTCGACGTAGGCGTCGTTCTTGCCGGTGCAGAACGGCCAGCCGAAGTTGCCCGCCTTCGTCACGCGAGCGAACTCGACCTGTCCGGCCGGGCCGCGCTTGGGGTCGGCTGCTCCGGCGTCGGGTCCGTAGTCACCGACGTACACGGTGCCGGTGGGCTTGTCGACGCTCATCCGGAAGGGGTTGCGGAAACCCATCGCGTAGATCTCGGGGCGGGTCTTTTCGGTGCCAGGGGCGAAGAGGTTGCCGTCCGGGACCGTGTACGAACCGTCGTCGGCGACCTTGACGCGGATGATCTTGCCGCGCAGGTCGTTGGTGTTGCCCGCGCTGCGCCGCGCGTCGAAGGCGGGGTTGCGGTTCGCGCGCTCGTCGATGGGCGTGAAGCCGTCGGAGGCGAAGGGGTTGGAGTCGTCGCCGGTCGAGAGGTAGAGGTTGCCGTCCTTGTCGAAGTCGATGTCTCCGCCCACGTGGCAGCAGGTGCCGCGGCTCGCGGGGACGTCGAGGACCTTCTTCTCGCTGGCGTTGTCGAGGGTGCCGTCGGCCTTCAGGACGAAGCGGGAGAGGCGGTTGACTCCGTCGAACTTCTTGAAGTCCTCGGCCGTGCCGTTCTCCGGGGCATCACCGGCCGGGGTGTCGAGCGGGGGCGCGTAGTAGAGGAAGATCGCGCGGTTCTCGCTGAACTTCGGGTCGAGGCCGACGCCCTGGAGGCCCTCCTCGTCGTGCGAGTAGACGGGTATCTTGCCCGCGATCTTGGTGTTGCCCGCGGCGTCCGTGAGGCGGAGCGTGCCGTCACGGGAGGTGTGCAGGACGGAGCGGTCGGGCAGGACGGCGAGGGTCATCGGCTCGCCCGTCTCCTCACCGCCCTTGGCGAGGGTTACTTGCTGGAAGTCCTCGGCCGCGGCGGCCTTGCCGGTCGACTTGCCGGCGGCAGCCTTGTCCGCCTGCTCCTGTGCCGCCCGGACGGCCTCCGGGTCGGCGGCGTTGGCGGCGGGGGCGACGAGGGTGAGGCTTGCGCCGGCCAGCAGGGTGCCGGTGAAGAGCGCGAGGGTCTTGCGAAGTCTGGGGCGTTTCCTGTGCACGGTGTTCCTCCGGAAGGGGGACGGTCGTACGCGGGTGTGTGCGGGGGCGCTGGGCGCCGGGGTGCGCCGTCACCCCGGAAGGTTCATGTCCTGTACACATCAGGGACGGTAGCCACGTTTGTCTTGGACGGAAAGCCCTTGCACAGCAACAGAGTTCAGCTTTTTCCTTGGGCAGGACAAAGTGACTCGTCGTCAGAGCAAGGGCTCCCCGTCCGACTGCCTGGCGGCAGGGAGCCCGACCGATCAAGCAGCAGGGATCAGTTCCCGCCGAACGCCGCGTCGAACGACGCCGTCGGCGGCTCGAAGTCGAACGCCTTCAGGCGCTTCAGTGCCTCCGGCGCCCCCTGGAGGCGGTCCATCCCCGCGTCCTCCCACTCCACGGAGACGGGCCCCTCGTACGCGATCGAGCGCAGCATCCGGAACACGTCCTCCCAGGGGACGTCCCCGTGGCCCGCCGACACGAAGTCCCAGCCGCGGCGCGGATCACCCCAGGGCAGGTGCGAGCCCAGGCGGCCGTTGCGGCCGTCGAGCCGGCGCCGGGCCTCCTTGCAGTCGACGTGGTAGATCCGGTCCCGGAAGTCGTAGAGGAAACCGACCGGGTCCAGGTCCTGCCACACGAAGTGCGAGGGGTCGAAGTTCAGGCCGAAGGCCGTCCGGTGGTCGACGGCCTCCAGGGCGCGGTGCGTCGTCCAGTAGTCGTACGCGATCTCGGAGGGGTGCACCTCATGGGCGAAGCGCACGCCCTGTACGTCGAAGACGTCGAGGATCGGGTTCCAGCGCTCGGCGAAGTCCTCGTAACCCCGCTCGATCATCGCGTCCGGCACCGGCGGGAACATCGCCACCAGGTGCCAGATCGACGAGCCGGTGAAGCCGACGACCGTGTCGACGCCGAAGGCGGCGGCCGCGCGCGCCGTGTCCTCGATCTCGCGGGCGGCCCGCTGCCGGACGCCCTCCCCCTCGCCGTCGCCCCAGATGCGGGCGGGCAGGATCGCCTGGTGCCGCTCGTCGATGATCGCGTCGCAGACGGCCTGTCCGACCAGGTGGTTGGAGATGGCCCGGCACTTGAGGCCGTACTTGTCGAGGAGCTGGCGGCGCGAGTCCAGATAGGAGCGGTCGCTCAGCGCCTTGTCGACCTCGAAGTGGTCGCCCCAGCAGGCGAGTTCGAGTCCGTCGTAGCCGAAGTCGCGGGCGAGGCGGCAGACCTCCTCAAGGGGCAGGTCGGCCCACTGGCCGGTGAAGAGCGTGAAGTCGCGGGGCATGTACAGGCCTCCTCAGACCGTGACGGGAGTGGAAGCTACGGGGGTGTAGACCGAGTTCTTCTCCGCGCTCTCCTCCACCGCGGCGAGCACCCGCTGGACCGAGAGACCCGCGGCGAAGGACGGCTCGGGCTGTGCGCCCGTGGCGATGGCGTGCAGCAGGTCGCGGGCCTGGTGCACGAACGTGTGCTCGTAGCCGAGTCCGTGGCCCGGCGGCCACCAGGCCTCCAGGTACGGATGGCCGGGCTCGGTCACCAGAATGCGGCGGAAGCCCGATGACGTGGCGGGCTCCGTGTGGTCGTGGAAGGAGAGCTCGTTCAGGCGCTCCAGGTCGAAGGCGAGCGAGCCGTCCGAACCGTTGAGTTCGAGCCGCAGCGCGTTCTTGCGGCCCGCGGCGAACCGCGTCGCCTCGAAGGAGGCGAGGGCCCCCGACGCGAAGCGCCCGGTGAAGACCGCCGCGTCGTCCACGGTGACCTGCCCGGTCGCGGTGCCGCCCTCCGCGGTGAGCCCGCTGGACGCCCCGTCGAGCAGCGGCCTCTCCCGTACGAAGGTCTCGGTCAGCGCCGAGACCCCCGCCACCGGCTCCCCCACCAAGTACTGCGCGAGGTCCACGATGTGCGCGCCCAGGTCACCGAGTGCGCCCGAACCCGCGCGGTCCTTGCGCAGCCGCCACGTCAGCGGGAAGGCGGGGTCGACCAGCCAGTCCTGGAGGTAGCTGAACCGCACGTGCCGCAGGGTGCCCAGGCGCCCCTCGGCGACCATCTGCCGGGCGAGCGCGAGCGCGGGAACGCGGCGGTAGTTGAAGCCGACCATCGCCACCTGCCCCCGCGCCCGGGCGCGCTCGGCGGCCTCGACCATCGCCTCGGCCTCCTCGACGGTGTTGGCAAGCGGCTTCTCGCACAGCACGTGCTTGCCCGCGTCGAGCGCGGCGATCGCGATCTCCGCATGGCTGTCGCCGGGCGTGCAGATGTCGATCAGATCGATGTCGTCACGGGCCACGAGTGCGCGCCAGTCTGTCTCCGCGGACGCCCACCCCAGCCGGTCCGCCGCGGCGCGCACGGCGGCGCCGTCGCGTCCGCAGACCGCCGAGAGGACCGGTTGCAGCGGCAGATCGAAGACGCGTCCGACGGTGCGCCAGCCCTGGGAGTGGGCGGCGCCCATGAAGGCGTATCCGACCATGCCCACCCCCAATGGCCGCTTACCGGTCCCGTCCTCGTGTTCCGTCTCACGCATGCGGTACTCCTCCTCGTAAATGCTCGGTGGGGGGTGCGGCTGCGCGCATCACTTGAAGCCGGTGGACATGTACTTGTCGACGTTTTCCTTGTCGACGACGGCCGAGTAGCAGGTGACGAAGGACGGGATCTCGAACTCGGCCATGCCGCTGATGCCCTTGCCCTGCCCGAGCGCACGCGCCAGGTCGATGGCGGAGGCGGCCATGGTCGGCGGGTAGAGAACGGTCGCCTTGAGCACGCTGTCGTCGGCCTCGATGGCCTCGAACGCGGAGAGCGCGCCCGCGCCGCCGACCATCAGGAAGTCGTCGCGGCCTGCCTGCTTGATGGCGCGCAGGGCGCCCACGCCCTGGTCGTCGTCGTGGTTCCACAGGGCGTCGAAGTTCTTCTGCGCCTGGAGGATCTGGGACATCTTGGACTGCCCCGACTCGACGGTGAACTCGGCGGCCTGGCGGGCGACCTTCTCGATGTTCGAGTAGTTCTTCAGGGCGTCGTCGAAGCCCTTGCTGCGCTGCTTGGTGAGCTCCAGGTTGTCCAGGCCCGCCAGTTCGACGACCTTGGCGTTCTTCTTGCCCTTGAGCTTCTCGCCGATGTAGTGGCCCGCGCTGAGACCCATGCCGTAGTTGTCGCCGCCGATCCAGCAGCGGTAGGCCTGCGGAGTGGCGAAGACACGGTCGAGGTTGATGACGGGGATGCCCGCCTTCATGGCCTTCAGGCCGACCTGGGTAAGCGCCTTGCCGTCGGCCGGCAGGATCACCAGGACGTCGACCTTCTTGTTGATCAGCGTCTCGACCTGGCCGATCTGGGCGGCGGTGTCGTTCGAGCCCTCGGTGGACTCCAGGGTGACGTCCGAGTACTTCTTCGCCCGCTCCTTGGCGTTGTCGTTGATCGCATTGAGCCAGCCGTGGTCGGCCTGCGGGCCCGCGAAGCCGATGGTGACCTTCTTGCCGGGCTTGTCGTCGGCGACCGGCTGGTCCTTGCTGTCCGAACCCTCGTCCTTGGGCTCGTTGCTGGTGCAGCCCGTTATGAGAGCACCGGTGGACAGGGCGGCGGCTCCGAAGAGCAGTCCTCTGCGGCTCGTGATTTCTGGCATGGCGGTGAACCCTTCGGGTCTGCGGATCAGTGAGTTGAGGACGTACGTCGCTGGACGAGCACCGCGGCGACGATGATCGCCCCCTTGGCGATCTGCTGGACGGCGGTCTCCAGGTTGTTGAGCGCGAAGATGTTCTGGATCGTCGTGAAGATCAGCACGCCAAGGACGGAACCGGTGATGGTGCCGCGGCCGCCGCTGAGCAGGGTGCCGCCGATGATCACGGCGGCGATGGCGTCGAGTTCGTAGAGATTGCCGTTGGTGTTCTGGCCCGACCCGGCGAGGATGATCAGCAGGAAGGCCGCGATCCCGCAGCAGAGGCCGGAGAGCAGGTAGAGATAGAGGCGCTGCCTGCGTACGTCGATACCGGCGAGGCGGGCCGCTTCCGCGTTGCCGCCGACCGCGACCGAGCGGCGCCCGAAGGTGGTGCGGTTCAGGATCAGCCAGCCGATGACGGTGACGGCCGCGAAGACGAGGACGAGCGGCGGGATGCCGAGGATGTAGGAGTCGCGCTCGCCGAGCTTGAGCACGCTGTCCACGGTGACCATCTGCGTCTTGCCGTCGGTGATCTGGAGGGCGAGTCCCCGGCCCGACGCGAGCATCGCGAGCGTCGCGATGAACGGCACCACCGCGCCGTACGCGATGAGCATGCCGTTGACGAGGCCGCATGCCATGCCGACGATCACCGCGGTGAAGAGGATGCCCACGAAGCCGTACTCCTGGGTGGCGACCGTCGTCGCCCACACCGAGGCGAGCGCGACGATCGCGCCGACCGACAGGTCGATGCCGCCGGAGATGATCACGAAGGTCATGCCGACCGTGACGACGCCGATGACGGACGCCTGGGTGAGGATCAGCTGGACGTTGTCGGTGTCCAGGAACGAGTCGGGCTGGGTGATGCCGCCGATCAGGACCAGGACGGCGAGCACGCCGAGCAGGGACAGCGTCCGCACGTCGGCACGTGCGGCGAGCGTCCGCAACGGGCTTGCGCCGTCCGCCGGTTGGGCCTTCGATGCGGCGGGCCGTGGCGGCGATGCGGGCTGCGTCATGACGCCGGGCTCCCTTCGAGTACGAGGTCGAGTACGCGGTGTTCGTCGAGGTCGCGGGCGGGCGCCGTATGGACGACGCGGCCTTCGCGGAGGACCAGGACACGGTCGGCGAGGCCCAGGACCTCGGGCACTTCGCTGGAGACGAGCAGGACGGCGAGGCCGTCGTCGGCGAGGCGGCGGATCACGGCGTACAGCTCGGCGCGGGCGCCGATGTCCACGCCGCGGGTCGGCTCGTCGAGCAGCAGGACGCGGCAGCCGCGGAGCAGCCAGCGGGCCAGGACGGCCTTTTGCTGGTTGCCGCCGGAGAGGGTGCGCACGGGCGCGGTGGGGTTGTCGGGGCGCAGGGAGAGCTCGCGGGTGGCGGTCTGCGCCGCCTTCCGCTCGCCGCCCCGGTCGATCCAACCGCCGCGCGAGAAGCGGGACATGGAGGAGACGGAGACGTTGTTGGTGACCGACTCCAGCATCAGCAGGGCCTGCGCCTTGCGTTCCTCGGGGGCCAGGCCGAGCCCCGCGCGCACGGCGGCGCGGACACTGCCCGACTTCAACGCCTTGCCGTCGACGACGACTTGTCCGGCGGTGGACTTGCGCGCGCCGTAGATGGTCTCCAGGATCTCGGAGCGCCCGGAGCCGACGAGGCCCGCGAGGCCGACGATCTCGCCGGGGCGCAGTTCGAGGTCGAGGGGTTCGAACTCGCCCTCGCGGGCGAGGCCCGTCACGGTCAACACCGGTTCTGCGACGGGTGGTTCGACGGGACGGTCCGGGAAGACGTACTCGACGTTGCGGCCCGTCATCAGGGCGACGACCTCGCGGGTCGGGGTCTCCTTCGCGGGGAGTCCGCCCGCCACGGCCCGGCCGTCCTTCAGGACGGTGACACGGTCGCCGATGCGGCGGATCTCTTCGAGGCGGTGGGAGATGTAGACGACGGCGACGCCGTCCGCCGTGAGATCGCCGACGATGCGGAAGAGGTTGTCGACCTCGTCCGGGTCGAGGGCGGCCGACGGCTCGTCCATGACGATGAGGCGCACTTCGTGGGAGAGCGCGCGGGCCATGGACACGATCTGCTGATGGGCGGCCGAGAGGTCGCCGACGAGCGTGCCCGGGTCGATCTCCGCGTGCCCGAGTCGCTTGAGCAGCGCGGCGGTCGACGCCTTCGCCTCGCGTCCCTTGACGACGAATCCGGCCGCGGTCGGCTCATGTCCGAGGTGGACGTTCTCGGCGACGGACAGGCCCTCCACCAGGTCGAGTTCCTGGTAGATGGTGGCGATGCCCAGGCGCATGGCGGCGATGGGCGACTTGAGCACGGTGCGTTCGCCTCGCCAGGTGATCTCGCCGTCGTCGGGCTGGTGGGCCCCGGCGAGGACCTTGATGAGCGTGGACTTGCCGGCGCCGTTCTGGCCGAGGAGGCAGTGCACTTCGCCGGCCTGGACCTGGAGGTCGACGCCGTCGAGGGCGCGGACGCCGGGGAACGACTTGGTGATGCCGGACATGGTGAGCAGCGGTGGTTCTGGTGCCATGACTGTTCCCTTGGGCGGGTCGGCGGGTGCGGCCGGTTGCAGGGCAGGGCGGGGTAGGGCGATGGCCCCCGCGAGGGGCGGAACCTGTTTCGGAGCAGGGCGGGGCAGCGCGCTGTACTGGGAGAGGTGCGGTGCGGGACTTACGGCGTACGGACGGTGCTACGGGTCGTGCGTACCGGTCAGGCCGGCGAGAACAGGTGGTCGCTGATGAGCCGGGCGCCGCCGATGACTCCGGCGGTCGGGCCCAACTCGCCCAGGACGATGGGCAGGTTGCCGGTCGCCAGGGGCAGCGACTGGCGGTAGACCTGCGTGCGGATGGCGGCGAGCAGCGTATGGCCGAGGCCGGTCACACCGCCGCCGATCACCACGAGGCCGGGGTTGAAGAAGCTGACGAGACCCGCGATGACCTGGCCGGTGCGGTTGCCGCCCGCCCGGATGAGGTCGATCGCGGTGGCGTCACCGGCGGCGGCCGCCGCGGCGACGTCGACCGCACTGAGCTTTCCGGCGGCTTCCAGACGGCCCGCGAGCTCCTGGAGGAGTCCCTGGCCGACGGCGTCCTCCGCGTCACGGGCGAGTGCCGCGCCGCTGAAGTACGCCTCCAGGCAGCCCTTGTTGCCGCAGGCGCAGGGCCGCCCGTCCGGTTCGACCTGGATGTGGCCGATGTCGCCCGCGCTGCCGGTCACCCCTCGGTAGACCTCACCGCCGACGACGATTCCGCAGCCGATGCCGGTGCCGATCTTGACGCAGAGGAAGTCGCCCACGGAGCGTGCGACGCCCGCGTGCTGTTCCCCCATCGCCATCAGGTTCACGTCGTTGTCGACCATGACGGGGCAGCCCAGGTCCTGGCTGATGGCCTCCCGTACGGGAAAGCCGTCCCACCCCGGCATGATCGGCGGGGCGACCGGGACGCCCTCGGGAAAGCGGACGGGGCCGGGGACGCCGATTCCGGCGCCGTCGAACCCTTCCGCGAGCCCGGAGGCCTTCAACTTGGCCGCCATGGCGAGGACTTGCTCGAAGACCGCGACGGGGCCCTCGCGCACGTCCATGGGCTGGTTGATGTGACCGAGGACCTCCAGCTCGGCGTTGGTCACCGCTACGTCGACCGAGGTCGCGCCGATGTCCACGCCGAGGAAGCGGAGGCCGGGGGCCAGGCGGATGTTGTGGGAGCGGCGGCCGCCGCGCGAGGCGGCGAGTCCGTCGGCGACCACGAGTCCGGTCTCCAGGAGCCGGTCCACCTCGACGGCCAGCTTCGACCGCGAGAGGTCGACCTGATCGCCCAGCTGGGCACGGGAGTTGGGCCCTCCGTCACGCAGCAGCCGCAGCAGTCGCGCCTGGTGCGCATTGGCGGGTCGAGCCGTCATACGTCTCACGCGCCCCTCCCCGCCTCGTGGGCGACTCATGTCGTCCAACTCGCCCCGCCGCGGCGGATTCTCGTCGTCGCGTCGGGCTTTCGAGGGGAACGTAGCAGCGCCTGCCGGGAGTGGGAAGAAGTTGCGCAGGAATTACCCATGACTTTCTCCAGTCACAGGACAAAGAGGCGGACAGGCCGGTCCCTCGCATGACCTCTGGGGTAATCGACCCGTCGCGACATCACGGGCACGGTGGTCGTATGACTCCCGACACGCACACAGCCGATCTCCTGGCCGCCCTGCCCTTCGCCCGGCACCTGGGCATCACCCTCGACGAAGCCACGGCCGACCGCGCCGCAGGCACCCTGCCCTGGTCGGCGGAGCTGTGCACGGTGGGGGGTGTGCTGCACGGCGGGGCGCTGATGACGCTCGCCGACACCGTGGGCG
>NZ_JBNNJZ010000155.1:0-15752 GCF_050270335.1 Streptomyces sp. NPDC059900 | reverse complement strand
GGTATCGCGAAGGCGAGGCTCAGCGCCATCGACGCCAGGATCTGGATCACCGGGCGCGAGTCGACCGCCACGAAGGCCGTCTCCGGCTGAAGGCTCGTCGCGTCCAGCATCACGCCGAGCGACAGGATGAGCAGCACGCCGCAGACGATGCCCACGACGAGATAGCAGACCTCCAGGAGGCGGGCCGCCGCCGTGATGTAGTAGCCGGTCAGGCCGTCCTGGACACCGGCGACCAGGGCTCTTCCGGGGATCAGGGCGAAGAGTCCACCCGTGATCACCGCGGAGGCGTTTACCTCCTGGGAGTGCACGAGGCTGAGCGTCACGCCCATCACGGCGGGCGGCATCGCGGCGCCCACGAACTGGTAGAACTCCGGCAGCCCGCGGCCCGCGCACAGCCAGGCGAGACGGTCGCCGAGCATCGCGCCGAACGCGGCGACCAGGAAGACCAGGGCGCCACCGCCGACGAGCACGGACGCGGAGCCCGCGAGGAGCCCGCCGGCGGCCGTGAGGGCCCAGCCGGGGTAGGGGTGGCGGTTACGGCGAATGCCCGCGAGCGTGCGGTAGGCCTCCTCCAGGGAGACCTCGACGTCCGTGTCGCTGATGTCGTCCACCAGCTGGAAGACGGCGGCCAGACGGGTGTAGTCGGTGCCCCGGCGGCGCACCGTCCGCGAGGCCGTGATCGGGTCGTCCACCAGGGACGGCTGGTGCGAGATCGAGAGCAGAGTAAACGTTACTGTCGGCTCGCAGCGGTCCAGGCCGTAGCTGCGGCAGACGGCGAACATCGCCGCCTCCACGTCCTCGGCGCCCTCGCCGCCCGCGAGCAGCAGCTCGCCGATACGCAGCGTCAGGTCGAGCACGCGGGGCACGGCGGGCCCGGTTTCGTCCTCGTGCCGCTGGGTGGCCTCCGGAGTGGGCCGCTCGGCCACGGGCATGCGCAGCATCGTGCGCATCTGGTCCTGCCAGGGCGTCTCCTTGGTGAGTTTCACCAGAGGTATGCCCTGCGGGGGAGTGAAGGCGGGCGGCGCGTTGCGGGCGCTGTACGTGTTCGGCGTGGTGAACGCCGACTTCTCGGTCTCCTGGGTGGTCGAGGAGTTCGGCAGCGACGCGAGGTTCGGCAGACCGGTCGGGATCGCGAACTCGGACGTCGTCTGCGACTCGTCCTCGGGTGCCGGTGGCTGCGGCAGCACGCCGGTGGGCTGAGTGAATGCACTCCGTGCCTCGTCCGACTGCGGTTTGCGGTCTTCGGCCTCCTGGTCAGCCACTTTCACTGCCTCGCTCCCACATACATACGTACCTTGTGCACCTCCAGTACGAACAGTATGCGCACAGATACGCGAACGGGCCGCGCGGTCTGTGTGAAGATCGCGCGGCCCGTCAGCGTCGGATACGGGGCACTCAGTGGCCCTGCGCCTCCGCACGCTTGTACGACTTCTCGATCTCGGCCTCGGCGTCCGCGCGGCCGACCCAGTCGGCGCCCTCGACGGACTTGCCGGGCTCCAGGTCCTTGTAGACCTCGAAGAAGTGCTGGATCTCCAGGCGGTCGAACTCGGAGACGTGGTGGATGTCGCGCAGGTGCTCCACGCGGGGGTCCGACGCCGGGACGCAGAGCAGCTTGTCGTCGCCGCCCGCCTCGTCGGTCATCCGGAACATGCCGATCGCGCGGCACTTGATGAGGCAGCCCGGGAAGGTCGGCTCGTCCAGGATGACGAGGGCGTCCAGCGGGTCACCGTCCTCGCCGAGGGTGTTCTCGACGAAGCCGTAGTCCGCGGGGTAGCTGGTCGACGTGAAGAGGCGACGGTCCAAGCGGATCCGGCCGGTCTCGTGGTCCACCTCGTACTTGTTCCGCGAACCCTTCGGAATCTCGATGGTGACGTCGAACTCCACGGGTGGCTCCTCCATGATCAGCACATACTTCGGGTGGTTAAGTGTCCCTCACGCAGATGTGTGATCGCGAAAGGGGCTGGTCGTCGTGCCTGAGCTCAAGCCTTGGCAGCAGACCCGGCAGCACGTCGGAAAGTTGCTGCGGCAGCTTCCCGAGCTCTCGGCTCCCAAGATCCCTGCCGCCCTCAAGAATCCTGCGAAACTCAAGACCTGGCAGCTCACGGCGGGTGCCGCCACCGTCGGAATCGCGATCGCGGCCGGTGCGGCGGCCGCGGCCGGCCCCTGGGACTCCTCCGGTCAGCGTACGGCCGAGCGGGACTGGGCGGCTGCTCAGGAGGCCGGGGGTGGCACAGATCACGGCGGCGGCGCGTCCGGCGGGGCGCCGGATGCCGCCCCGAGCGCCCCTTCCGTGCTCAGGGGGCTCGGCGTGCCCGCGGGGGCGCCGCACGGCGGCTCCGCGCCCGTTCCGGACACCAAGGCGCTCGCTGGCGTCCTCGATCCCCTCCTGAAGGACAAGGCTCTCGGGCCCGAGCGCTCGGCGGTCGTCATCGACGCGGGCAGCGGGCGGCGGGTCTACGGCAAGGGCGGCGGGGATGCCCTGACGCCCGCGTCGACCACCAAGATCGCCACGGCTGTCGCGGCGCTGACCTCGGCGGGGGCCGACCACCGCATCGCCACGAAGACGGTCGTCGAGCCGGACTCGAACGACGTCGTCCTGGTGGGCGGCGGCGACCCCACGCTCACCGCCCGCAAGGACGGCCCCTACTCGAAGAGCGCCGCGAGCCTGCGCGACCTGGCGAAGGGCACCGCGCGCGCCCTCAAGGACCGCGGCACGCAGAAGGTGTCCCTGTCGTACGACACCTCGCTGTACTCGGGGGAGCAGCAGCACCCCATCGGCCCGAACGAGAACCTCACCCTGGTCAGCGCGCTGATGGCCGACGAGGGCCGCCTCGACGACTCCTCCAGCGGCCCCGCGCCGCGCTCGGGCGACCCGGCGGCGGACGCGGCGAAGAAGTTCGCGGGCTTCCTGGAGGACGAGGGGATCGGCATCGAGGCGAAGGGAGAGGGGAAGGGCGACAAGGGCGACACGGGCGACAAGGACAAGAAGGGCGAGGGCGGCAAGAAGGACGCGAACCCGGAGCCGGGGCCTTCCGCGGCCACCGACCGCGCGGAGTCCCTCGCCAAGGTGGAGTCGCCGCCGCTGTCCGCCCTCGTCGAGCGGATGCTGACGCACAGCGACAACGACATCGCCGAGGCGCTGGCCCGCCAGACCGCGCTCGCCTCGAAGGAGCCGGTGAGCTTCGACGGCGCGGGCCGGGCGATCGACGCCCAGCTCAAGAAGGCGCAGGTGCCGCTCGGCGGGACGAAGTTCGCCGACGGGAGCGGCCTGGACCGGGCCGACCGCAGCTCCGCCGAGCTGCTCGCCGCGCTCCTCGCCCGCGCCGCCGACCCCGCCCACCCCGAACTGCGCTCGGTGGTGACGGGCCTGCCCGTGGCGGGCTTCACCGGAACCCTGGTCGACCGCTACCCCAAGGACTCGCCGGGCACCGGCGTCGTACGCGCCAAGACCGGCACCCTGACCGGCGTGAACACCCTGGCGGGCACGGTCGTCGACACGGACGGCCGACTCCTGGTCTTCGCCTTCATGACCACGGGCACCACGGACCCCAAGGCGGCGCAGTCGGCCCTGGACAAAATGGCCTCAGCAGTAGCAAAGTGCGGCTGCCGCTGACCCCGAAGACTCCCCACTGCTCCTTACGAGACTGCTCCTTACGAGCCCGCCCCCGAGGCCCGCTGCGTCCAACCCGCGTCCCACGGGCCCATTGGGTCCCTCAGGCACCTGCAGACCCGGAGTAGGGCAATCTCGGGGGGCCAACCCCGTCCGTGAGCGGCGCCGACCGCGTGGGGTCGGACCCCCTACGGGCCCGGAGTAGGGCAATCTCGGGGGTCAACCCCCTCCGTAGGTGGGGTCGAGCACGTACCGTTGACGCATGACGAGCATCGGTGGTGCGGAGATGGTCGACTGGAATCTCGCGGTGGCGACCGCGACCCGGCTCGTCCGGCCGGGTCCAGAAGTGAGCCGGGACGAGGCAAGGGCCATCGTCGCCGAGCTCAGGAAGCATGCGAAGTCCTCGGAGGAGCACGTCCGTTCCTTCACCCGGATGGGCACGGACGACGTTCACGACACCCCGGTGCTCGTCGTCGACCGGGCGGGGTGGATCAAGGCGAACGTCGCCGGTTTCCGGGAGATCCTCAAGCCCCTCCTGGACAAGATGCAGGACCGCCGCAGCGGCCCCGGCGGCGCGATGCTCGGCGCGGTCGGCGGCAAGGTGACCGGCGTCGAGCTGGGCATGCTGCTCTCCTTCCTCGCCTCGCGCGTCCTCGGGCAGTACGAGACCTTCGCCCCGGCCACCCGCGACCTCCCGGCAGGGGAGGGCGGCGGCGGCAGGCTCCTGCTCGTGGCGCCGAACATCGTGCACGTGGAGCGCGAACTCGACGTGGACCCCCATGACTTCAGGCTCTGGGTCTGCCTGCACGAGGAGACGCACCGCACCCAGTTCTCGGCCGTGCCCTGGCTGCGCGACCACCTCGAAGGCGAGATCCAGGCGTTCCTCTCGGAGACCGAAGTCGACCCGATGACGGTCCTGGAGCGCATCAGGGAGACGGCCCAGTCGCTGGCCGGCGGCCGCCCCGAGGCCGAGGAGGACGACGGGGGCCGCTCCCTCGTGGAGCTGGTGCAGACCCCCGCCCAGCGCGAGATCCTCGCCCGCCTCACGGCCGTCATGTCGCTCCTCGAAGGCCACGCGGACTTCGTGATGGACGGAGTGGGCCCCGACGTGGTGCCCTCCGTCGGCGAGATCCGGGAGAAGTTCAAGGAGCGCAGGGCGCGCGGCGCGAGCCGCCTCGACCAGGCACTGCGCAAGCTGCTCGGCCTGGACGCGAAATTGCGCCAATACCGCGACGGCGAGCGCTTCGTGCGCGCCGTCGTCGGCGAGGTCGGAATGGACGGATTCAACCGCGTATGGACTTCGCCGAACACACTGCCCACCAAGTCGGAGATCGCCAAACCGGCGGACTGGGTCGCGCGGGTGCACCGTAAGGGGGAGTGAGCGCAGTAAAGGAGCGAGTTGCGGCCGACGGCAGGGGAACGCCTCCCCAATCACCCGTCCGAGGGACCGTGAGCCATGGGTGAGCGTGCAATGCTCGGGGAACGGCTCGGCTCTGTCACCATCGACACACTCTGAGTGACTAATCTCATGGGATCTGTCTGAGGCCCGATCTCCCGAGAGTGGTCCTGAGTGACAGGTCCGAGGCTCACCCCCGAACTTCATGAAGGGAACCGGACATGGGTCCCCATCCTGCGGTCGCGGCGATACGCCTGGCGGTCCGCCGCGTACTCCACGACGTACTGACCGACGTACAGCGCACCGACGCCCAGCGCGCCGATCTACGGCGCCCCGAAGCACAGCGCACCCCCGAGCACGTTCCCCCGAGCCCTGCTCACCCCCAGCCTCCACGCGAGCCGGCCGCGTCGCCACTCGTGCTCGTCGCGTGCTCCGGCGGCGCCGACTCCATGGCGCTCGCCTCCGCCCTCGCCTTCGAGGCCCCCAAACTCGGCATCCGCGCCGGCGCCGTCACCGTCGACCACCGACTGCAGGACGGGTCCGATCTGCGCGCCGCCGAGGTCGTCTCGCGGCTCACCGCGCTCGGCCTCGACCCGATCGAGTCCGTCGCCGTCGACGTCGGGCGGGACGGCGGCCCCGAAGCCGCGGCCCGCGACGCGAGGTATGCCGCGCTCGACGCCATGGCCGACCGGCACGGCGCAGCCGCGATCCTGCTCGGCCACACCCGCGACGACCAGGCGGAGACCGTCCTGCTCGGTCTCGCCCGCGGCTCCGGCATCCGTTCCCTGTCCGGAATGGCCGCCGTCTCCGGCGGACCGGGCGCCGACCGCCGCTACCGCCGCCCCTTCCTGCACATCGACCGGCAGACGGCCCGCAAGGCCTGCATGGTCCAGTCGCTGCCCGTCTGGGACGACCCGCACAACACCGACCCCGCCTACACGCGCTCCCGGCTGCGGCACGAAGGTCTGCCCGCCCTGGAGAAGGCGCTCGGCAAGGGAGTCGTGGAAGCACTCGCCCGTACGGCCCAGTTGTCCCGGGATGACGCCGACGCCCTGGACCACTGGGCCGCGCAGGCGGAAGCCTCCGTGCGCGACGCCGCCGGACTCCTCGAATGCGCCAAGCTCTACGCCCTGCCGCCCGCCGTACGGCGCCGGATCGTGCGCCGCGCCGCCATCGACGCGGGCGCCCCGGCCGGTGCGCTGTTCGCCCGGCACCTCGAAGAGGTCGACCGCCTGATCACGGGCTGGCGCGGCCAGGGAGCCATCAATCTCCCGGGCAAAGTCGTCGCTCAGCGCCAGGGTGGCAGACTGGTGATCCGGCAAGGCTGTTGACCGAGGGGCCCCCGGGCTCTGCACAGCCGGTGTGACGGACGACCGAAAGTGATGCGGGTGGACGCGAAAGACATGGGCACCGATCTTCAGTCGGTGCTCATCACCAAGGAAGAGATCGACGCGAAGCTGGCTGAGCTGGCGGCGAAGATCGACGCGGAGTACGCGGGCAAGGACCTGCTGATCGTCGGCGTGCTCAAGGGCGCGGTGATGGTCATGGCGGACCTCGCGCGTGCGCTGTCCACCCCGCTCACCATGGACTGGATGGCCGTGTCGTCGTACGGCGCGGGCACCCAGTCCTCCGGGGTCGTGCGGATCCTGAAGGACCTGGACACCGACATCAAGGGCAAGCACGTCCTGATCGTCGAGGACATCATCGACTCCGGTCTGACGCTGTCCTGGCTGCTCTCCAACCTCGGCTCGCGCGAGCCCGCGTCGCTGAAGGTGTGCACGCTCCTTCGCAAGCCCGAGGCGGCCAAGGTCGCGATCGACGTGGAGTGGGTCGGCTTCGACATCCCGAACGAGTTCGTGATCGGGTACGGCCTGGACTACGCGGAGAAGTACCGCAACCTGCCGTTCGTCGGCACCCTCGCTCCGCACGTCTACGGCGGCTGATCACCGGCCTTCCCGGCCAACTCGGCTGAGGCGGCCGGGAACCCTCACCCGTTTCCCCGCGTTGGAGCATGCGAAGACGGGTTTGTCAGCCGTCCCGTGCGACTTCGGGTGACAATGCTGGGGTACCGTCCGAAGAACAGCCTTTATCAAACTCACTATGGCAGGAGGGACGGGGCGTCATCGCTCCGTATGGATGGACGTGAAGCGATACTTCCGTGGGCCAGTCATGTGGATCGTGCTGGCCGTCCTTGCCGTGGTCGTGTTGATGCAGGTCGTCGGTTCGTCCGGTGGCTACAAGACGGTGGACACCGGCCAGGTTGTGCAGGCGATCAACGACGACAAGGTCGAATCCGCCAAGCTCACCACCGGTGACGAGTCGACCATCAAGGTCGAGCTCAAGGACGGCCAGAAGGTCAAGGACAGCAGCAAGATCCAGGCGAGCTACATCGGCAACCAGGGTGTCGACATCGCCAAGACCTTGCAGGACAAGTACCAGGACAAGAAGATCCCGGACGGTTATACCGTCTCGCCGTCGAAGCAGAACCCGTTCGTCGGCATCCTGCTTTCCCTGCTCCCCTTCGTACTGATCGTCGTCGTCTTCCTGTTCCTGATGAATCAGATGCAGGGCGGCGGCTCCCGGGTCATGCAGTTCGGGAAGTCCAAGGCCAAGCTGATCACCAAGGACACTCCGAAGACGACGTTCTCGGACGTGGCCGGGTCGGACGAGGCCGTAGAGGAACTCCACGAGATCAAGGAGTTCCTCCAGGAGCCGGCGAAGTTCCAGGCCGTCGGAGCCAAGATCCCCAAGGGCGTGCTCCTCTACGGGCCTCCCGGTACGGGCAAGACGCTGCTCGCGCGCGCCGTCGCGGGCGAGGCCGGCGTCCCCTTCTACTCGATCTCCGGTTCCGACTTCGTCGAGATGTTCGTCGGTGTCGGTGCCTCCCGTGTGCGTGACCTCTTCGAGCAGGCCAAGGCGAACGCCCCGGCGATCGTCTTCGTCGACGAGATCGACGCCGTCGGCCGCCACCGCGGCGCCGGCATGGGCGGCGGTCACGACGAGCGCGAGCAGACGCTGAACCAGCTGCTCGTCGAGATGGACGGCTTCGACGTGAAGGGCGGCGTCATCCTGATCGCCGCCACGAACCGCCCCGACATCCTCGACCCGGCGCTCCTTCGCCCCGGCCGTTTCGACCGCCAGATCGCGGTGGACCGTCCGGACATGCAGGGCCGTCTGGAGATTCTCAAGGTTCACCAGAAGGGCAAGCCGGTCGCCCCGGACGTGGACCTGGGCGCGGTCGCGCGGCGTACGCCGGGCTTCACCGGCGCCGACCTGTCGAACGTGCTGAACGAAGCGGCGCTCCTCACGGCGCGCGGCGACCGGAAGCTGATCGACAACCACTCGCTCGACGAGGCGATCGACCGTGTCGTGGCCGGTCCGCAGAAGCGGACCCGGATCATGTCCGACAAGGAAAAGAAGATCACCGCGTATCACGAGGGCGGTCACGCCCTGGTCGCGGCGGCCTCTCCGAACTCGGACCCGGTCCACAAGATCACGATCCTGTCGCGCGGCCGGGCCCTCGGTTACACGATGGTCCTGCCGGACGAGGACAAGTACTCCACCACGCGCAACGAAATGCTCGACCAGCTGGCGTACATGCTGGGCGGGCGCGCGGCCGAGGAGCTCGTCTTCCACGACCCGACGACGGGCGCGGCGAACGACATCGAGAAGGCCACCGCGACCGCACGTGCCATGGTCACGCAGTACGGCATGACCGAGCGGCTCGGCGCGATCAAGTTCGGCGGTGACAACACCGAGCCGTTCCTGGGCCGCGAGATGGGTCACCCGCGCGACTACTCCGAAGAAGTCGCCGCGCTGGTCGACGAAGAGGTCAAGAAGCTCATCGAGACCGCGCACAACGAGGCCTGGGAGATCCTCGTCGAGAACCGCGACGTTCTCGACAACCTGGTCCTCCAGCTCCTCGAGAAGGAGACGCTCAACAAGGAGCAGATCGCCGAGGTCTTCGCAGGCATCGTGAAGCGTCCGGCCCGCCCGGCGTGGACCGGTTCCTCGCGGCGCACGCCCTCGACCCGCCCGCCGGTGCTCTCCCCCCGGGAGCTGTCGCTGACGAACGGTGCGAACGGCGCCACGCCCGCGGTGACCGCAGGCCCGACGGAGACCCCCGTCGACGTGACGAAGGAAGATCGCCCCGAGAGCTGATCCCCGGAGCTGATCCCCGGCGTCTCAGCAGGCCCGGAATGGAAGCTGCGCCCCCCTGGTTCTAGCCTGGGGGGCGCAGTTTTTTCGTACGCACAGCCGCGCTGATGCGTGGAACGCTAGGAACGAGGCACACATGACCGATCCCGTGACGCTGGACGGCGAGGGCACGATCGGCGTGTTCGACGAGAAGCGGGCCGAGAACGCCGTGCGCGAGCTGTTGATCGCGGTGGGCGAGGACCCGGACCGCGAGGGCCTGCGGGAGACTCCCGGCCGCGTGGCCCGCGCGTACAAGGAGATATTCGGCGGTCTGTGGCTCAAGCCCGAGGACGTCCTGACGACGACGTTCGACCTCGGGCACGACGAGATGGTCCTGGTGAAGGACATCGAGGTGCAGAGCTCCTGCGAGCACCACCTGGTGCCGTTCCACGGCGTCGCGCACGTCGGCTACATCCCGTCCTCCGACGGCAAGATCACCGGCCTGTCCAAGCTCGCCCGCCTCGTGGACGTGTACGCGCGCCGTCCGCAGGTCCAGGAGCGGCTGACCACGCAGATCGCGGACTCCCTTATGGAGATCCTGGAGCCGCGCGGCGTCATCGTCGTCGTCGAGTGCGAGCACATGTGCATGACCATGCGCGGGGTGCGCAAGCCGGGCGCCAAGACGATCACGTCGGCGGTGCGGGGACAGCTCCGTGACCCCGCGACGCGCAACGAGGCGATGAGCCTGATCATGGCGCGCTGACGCTTCGCTGGATGTGCGGTGACGCTTCGCTGGAGATGCGGGGTGTATCTGCGGGCCGGTGGGGGCCGGTCGCGCAGTTCCCCGCGCCCCTTACGGGGCGGGCCGGCATTAGGCCGCTGCGGCCGTTCCGCCGTTCTCCTCCTCGTCCTCCGGGAGCCTGCAGACCCGCTCCAGGAAGAAGGCGGCCGCTATCACCGCGATGCCCGCAAGGACCGAGAGACCGGCGTAGATCGCCTGGTCGCGGCGGGACGGGACGTCCAGATACTCCAGGAGGAAGGCGCCCGTGCCGCCGTACATCCCGGCGACGAGGGCGGCGACCAGGGCGCTCGCCTGACCGAAGACGACGGCACGCGCGGCCATCATCGGCTCGACGCCCTTGGCTCCGGGGCGCCGCTCACGCTGGGCGCGCAGCCGGGCGCGCAGCGAGAGCGCCGTGGCCAGGAGCACCGCAGCGATCACCGCGAGCACGATGGGCGCGGCCAGCGGGACCCGCGGCAGCGTGCCCACGGAGTCCCACAGCCGGGCGCCCGCCCAGGACAGCACTCCGGCCACCACGAAGACGCCGGCCAGTGTCCTGATGCGCAGCTGCTCCACGGATGACCCTTCGTCGCCTTCGTCGTCTGACGGACCCGCTCGTCGTCATGCGGGTCCGTTAGACCCTAACGACTATTCCGGCAGCCGGAGTTCCAGGTCGACACGGGGCGCGACGCCGTCCCGGGTGACCTTGGCCAGCAGGTCCGTGACCGCGCCGCGTCCCGCGAGCTGTGCCTCGGGCTCCACGTCGTGCCAGGGGGCGAGGACGAAGGCGCGCTCGTGCGCACGCGGGTGGGGGAGCGTGAGGACCGGGTCGTCGGAGACGACGTCCGCGTACGCCACGATGTCGACGTCGATCGTGCGGGCGGCCCAGCGCTCGTCCCGTACGCGGTGGAAGGCCTCCTCGATGGCGTGCGCCCGCTCCAGGAGCGAGGAGGGCGGCAGGGTCGTCTTCACCACGACGACCGCGTTGAAGTACGACGGCTGGGTGCCCGGCTCGACGCCCCAGGGCTCCGTCTCGTACACGGGAGAGACGGCCTTGACGCGCAGGCCGGGGGTGTCCTCCAGGGCGTCGATGGCGCCCTGCAGCGTCTCCAGGCGGTTGCCGAGATTGCTGCCGAGGGAGATCACGGCGCGTTTGGGGTTGGAGAGCGTGGTGTCGGCTGCGTCGACCTGCTGCACCACGGCGGTGGGCACCGGCTGGACGGTCGGGTCGCTCTGCCCTTGCGTGGAAAACGCGGTCATACTCGGCTCCGGGTGATGGTGACGGTCACGTCGTCGAAGGGCACGGTGATCGGGGCGTCCGGTTTGTGGACGCACACCTCGACCTCCAGGACTCCGTCGTGCTTGAGACACGTCTGGGCGATGCGCTCGGCAAGCGTCTCGATGAGGTCGACGGGATCGCCCTCGACGGCGGCCACGACCTCCTCGGCCACGATGCCGTAGTGCACGGTCTTCGCCAGGTCGTCGTCGGCGGCGGCCGCACGGGTGTCCAGGCCAATTACCAGGTCCACGATGAAGGTCTGGCCCTCTTCGCGTTCCCGCGGAAAGACACCGTGGTGCCCACGGGCCTTGAGGCCGCGCAGCGCGACACGATCCACGCGAATCACTCCTGCAATCGTCGGTATCGGCAGGCCTGTACCGAGTGCGGTCGGCACACCAGCCTCGATCGAATCTACCTGCGCGCACTGACAGTCTTTGCCCGCGGGGGCTCCTGCAACCGCCCCTACCCACTCAGGAGGGTGACTCCTCGCCCTCTTCGTCGTCGGTTTCGGCGAGTACGGGTGAGGCGTGGTGTGACCAGAGCTTCCATCCGTCCACTGTGCGCCGGAACACATTGGTGGCGACCACGAGCTGGCCGACGAGCGGGCCCAGTTCACCGCCGCCCTCGGGGGGCGGGCCGCCGCTGAGGATGTTCTCCGTGCAGGTCACCAGAGCGGTGTCGCCGGCCACACCGACGTGCACGTCGGTCAGGAAGAACTGGATGTACTCGGTGTTCGCCATGATCAGGGCGTACGACCTGAGGACCTCGCCGCGGCCCGTGAGGACCGGCCAGCCGGGGTGGACGCAGGAGATCGCGGCCTCGTCGCCGTCCTGCGCGGCGTCCTCGTCGTCCCGGCTGCCGGGACCGTCGGAACCGTCGGGATCGGCGGGATCGTCGTGTTCATCCGGTTCCGGAGTCGCGTCCCCGTCCATCCAGAGGTCGGAGACCTCGTCGAAGTCGCCGCGCTCCAGCGCTTCGTAGAAGGCCGTGTTGGCCGCCTCGACCTGCTGCGCGTCGGTCCTGGCCCCGGTCACTGAGAACCGCCCGCCGCGCTCGTCACGGCGTGTGCGACACGGACGGCGTCGGCGGTGGCCCGCACCTCGTGCACACGGACCGCCCAGGCGCCCTGGTGGGCGGCGATGGCGGAGACGGCGGCGGTGGCAGCGTCGCGCTCGCGGGCCGGCGGCGGCGCGCCCTCGGGGCCCGCCAGGACACGGCCCAGGAACCGCTTGCGGGACGCGGCGACCAGGATCGGGTGGCCGAGCTCACGGAGACGGTCGAGGCCGCCGAGGAGCGCCAGGTCGTGCTCGACGTCCTTGGAGAAGCCGAGGCCCGGGTCGACGACGATGCGCTCGGGGGCGATGCCGCCCTCGATGGCGGCCGCCACGCGCGCGTGGAGCTCGTCGACGACCTCGCGGACCACGTCCTCGTAGACGGGCTTGGCGTGGATGTCGGTGAGGAAGCCGCGCCAGTGCATCACCACGAAGGGCGCCCCGGCGGCGGCGACCGCGGGGACCATGCGCGCGTCGGCGAGACCGCCGCTGACGTCGTTGACCAGGGCGGCGCCCGCGGCGAGCGCCTGCTCGGCGACGGTGGCGCGCATCGTGTCCACGGAGACCGTCACGCCCTCGGCGGCGAGTCCGCGCACCACGGGGACCACGCGCCGCAGCTCCTCGTCCTCGTCCACGCGCGAGGCGCCGGGACGGGTCGACTCACCGCCCACGTCGACCAGGTCGGCCCCTTGCGCGACCAGGTCGATGCCGTGCTTGACGGCGGCCGTGGTGTCGAACCAGCGGCCCCCGTCGGAGAAGGAGTCCGGGGTCACGTTCACGACCCCCATGACCGCGCAGCGGCCCCATTCCGGCAGTCCCTCGACCGTTCCCCGCCCGCGCAACGTACTCATGCCTCCAGCCTAGGCCCGTGCGGCCGGGCTCTATGCCGCCCGGACCTCGTGCTCCGCCGTGCGGTGGGGGCAGGGGCGGCGCTGCGCGCTCCCCCGGCGCAGGAAGCGGGGTGGCGCGAGCGTGACGAAGCCCTCGGCCTGCATGGCCGCGAAGCCGATGCGGGGGAGCTCCTTGGAGGAGCGGTAGACGACGAAGCGGGGCTCCCAGCGGGGGCGGAACTTCGCGTTGAACTTGTACAGGGACTCGATCTGGAACCAGCGGGACAGGAAGACGAGCAGTCCGCGCCAGGCACGGAGCACCGGCCCCGCGCCGATCTTCTCGCCACGGGCGAGTGCCGCGCGGAACATCGCGAAGTTGAGGGACACGCGCGCGATGCCGAGCTTCGGGGCGGCCTGGAGGGCGGCCACGATGAGCAGCTCGTTCATGCCGGGGTCGGCGGCGCGGTCGCGGCGCATGAGGTCCAGGGAGACGCCGTCCGCGCCCCAGGGCACGAAGTGGAGGACGGCTTTGAGGTCTCCGTAGGGGCCCGGTTCGTCGTCGGCCTTGTGTGCCGTGGCGATCAGACAGTCGCCGTCGTCCGGGTCGCCGATGCGGCCGAGCGCCATGGAGAAGCCGCGTTCGGTGTCGGTGCCGCGCCAGTCCTCGGCGGCGCGCTGTATCCGCTCCAGCTCGCGCTCACCGAGGTCACGCACGCGCCGTACGCGGGTCTCGTAGCCACCGCGCTCGATCCGCTTGACCATCTGGCGTACGTTGCGCATCGCACGCCCGGACAGGGAGAAATCCGCGACATCCACCACCGCCTCGTCGCCCAGTTCGAGGGCGTCGAGGCCGGTCTCGCGGGTCCAGACCTCGCCGCCGGTCTCGGAGCAGCCCATGACGGCGGGCGTCCAGGAGTGGGCTTTCGCCTCGTCCATGAAGCGCTCGATCGCGCCGGGCCAGGCCTCCACGTCGCCGATGGGGTCGCCGCTCGCGAGCATCACTCCGGAGACCACGCGGTAGGTGACCGCCGCCTTGCCGCTGGGGGAGAAGACGGCGCCCTTGTCGCGGCGGAGCGCGAAGTGGCCGAGCGAGTCGCGGGCGCCGTGCTTGTCGAGCAGGGCGCGCAGCTTCGCCTCGTCGTCCTCGGTGAGGCGCGCGGCCGGGTGTTCGGGGCGGAAGGCCAGGTAGATGGTGGTGACGGCGGTGAGCAGGCCGAGGGCGCCCAGCGAGCAGGCGACCGTCCAGGACGTCCGCCCGTAGTAGTCGACCGGGCCTTCGAGGCCGAACAGGCCGTACAGGACGTGGGCGAGGCGGTCGGTGATGCTCGGGTCCCCGACGACCCTGTGCGGATGGACGCTGACGATCAGCAGGCCGAGGAGGATGGAACCGGCGCCCAGGAGCACGAAGTTGGCCAGGGCCCGCCAGCGGCTGCGCGGGTCGGGCAGCGCGGCGAACTCACGCCGGTGGCGCAGCAGAAGCGCGAGGAGCGCGAGCGAGATCAGTACGCCGATGACCGAGTGCCGGTAGGCGAACTGCGCCACGGCGCCGACCGGCAGCAGCACCACGGCGGCCCGCCAGGCCCGCCGCTTGTGGCGGCGCAGACCGTGCGCGAGCAGCAGCAGGAGAACGCCGATACTGAGTGCGAGCGCGGCGGCGAAGGGGCCGAGCGCGCCGGGCAGGACCTCGGCGATGGCGTGCATGCGGCTCTTGCGGAAGCGCGGGAAGACACCGGCCGCGATGTTCAGCAGGCCCACGAGGGCGCAGGCGCGGGCGACGATGGCCGGCACGGCCTCGGGGCGGGGTCCGTGGAGCAGTCTGCCGAGTCTGCCGTCGCGGAGCCCGCCGGTACGGCGCCGACCATCGGGGCCACTGCCCTCGCGGTCCGGAACCCCACCCGACATTTCGGCATCTATCCTGACAGACATCGCATCCCGTGGTTCTGCGAGAGAGCTTGAATCCGGCACCAATACGGCATCCGGCGACATTGCGCCCTCTAGGACGGTCCTTCCGGGAATCGGGTTCACTCCCGACCGGAAAACCGCAGGAAAAAGAACGACGGAACAGGCAGAAAGCGCAGGCAGGACACCCCATGGGTCTGACGGGCAAAGCGGTTCTCGCGGTGGCGGTGCTCCTCGCCGTCGCGCTGTTCATCGGCACCATCTGGCTCTGGCCGCGGCTGGCCGGGCGCTCCTGGCGGGCCGTCACCGGCCGGGTCGGCCTGCTCGTCGCCACGCAGCTGGCGATCTTCGCCTCGGTCGGTCTCGCCGCCAACCAGGCCTTCGGCTTCTACGCCACCTGGGCGGATCTCTTCGGCCAGGAGACGAGCCCCGGTGTCGTCGTCGACCACGATCCCGCCAGGGGCGGGACCCCGGTCGAGCTGCGCAGCACCCGGTCGGTGAACGTGCCGGGCGGCGACCGGCCCTCGATCGGCGGCCAGATCCAGAAGGTCGTCGTCAGCGGCAAGGAGTCGGACATAGCGAGCCCCGCGTACGTCTATCTGCCGCCCGAGTACTTCCAGCCGCGGTTCAAGAAGCGCACGTTCCCCGTGTCCGTGGTCCTCACCGGCTACCCCGGCACCGCCGAGGCCCTGATCAAGGGCCTGCACTACCCGCAGACCGTCCATCAGCAGGCCAAGCGGGACCTGATGCAGCCGATGATCCTGGTCA
>NZ_JBNNJZ010000154.1:10810-15797 GCF_050270335.1 Streptomyces sp. NPDC059900 | reverse complement strand
GCCTCAGAAGTGAAGAAAGCGAAGAATGTTACGGAACCGCTCCGTCGTCGCGGAGAGGTAGAGAGTGAGGCCGCGTTCGCGGCCCTGCCCCTGCGGGAGGAATTCCGATGAACGCCGCCACCCCGTCCCCGGGAGAGGCCGAGGCCGCCGAACTGGCCCGCCTGCTGCCGGAGTCGGACGAAGACGAATGGCAGCTTCCGCCGGGGCGTCACCTTCACCACAAGGACGTCCTGATGCAGCAGATCGACCACGACCGCGACGCGGAGCAGAGCCGGGCACCGCAGGCCGCCGCCCCCGCCCCCACGCCAGCCGCATCGCCCCGCCGCCTCCTGCGCCCCGCGGTCCTGATGCCCGCCACCGCCGCGCTCGCGACGGCCGGGATCCTGATCGCCGCGATTCCCTCCGACGACGCCGACGGTGTCCGTGACATGGGCTCCGGCAAGGGCGCCTCCGCCGGTGCGGCCGTCACCCTCGGCCGGATCGCGAACGCCTCCCTGAAGGCCGATACCCCGAAGGTGAAGGCCAGTCAGTTCGTCTACATACGGAGCCTTGTGCGGAGCAACGAGGGCGAGTTGGACGGCGCGGTGAAGCTCGGCGCTCCGTACAAGGAGCAGCGGTGGATGGCGCAGGACCCCGCCCCCGTCACGACCATCGGCATGATCCGTGAGAGCGGAAAGGGGGCGTCGATGCCGGGGCAGGACGTGCCCATCGAGATGTCCGCCGTGGACGGCTCCGATGACTCCGGAGCCGTTCCGGAGGGACCCGACCGGCCCACGTACAACTGGCTCGCCTCGCTGCCCACCGACCCCGACGCCCTGCTGAAGAAGCTGTACGCCGAGACGCGAGTGGTCGAAGGGGAGGAGACGAAGGCGCAGGCCGTCTTCGACAAGATCGGTGATCTGCTCGGTTCGACGATCATGCCGTCGGAGAATGCCGCGGCGTTCTACAAGGTCGTGGCGAAGCTCCCCGGTGTGACCGAGGTGCCCGACGCGGTGGACGCGGCGGGCCGCCACGGAATCGGCATCACCCTCGACAAGTCGTCGTGGGCGACGCGCGAGGTGTGGATCTTCGACAAGAAGTCCTTCGAATATCTCGGCTCGCGCGGCTACATGACCAAGAACCACAAGCCGGGCGGCACGCCGGGCAAGGGAGGCAACCCCGAGGCCCTGTACGGCAGCAGCGCGATCCTGGAGCGCGCGGTCGTCGATCAGAAGGGCATGGAGCCGGAAGCCGCCGGCGAGCGCGGCTGAGCACGGTCCGGGCGCCCACGGGGAAGACGGGCAGCGCCATCGCGGTGCAGACGACGAGGGCCGGCAGCCCCTTCGGCCGCTTCCGGCGGAGGTCCGTCGGGAGGGGCCTAGCCTCGGGTCAGCAACCGGCCCAGGGTTTCCTGGAGCTCGGCCTGTGCCACACGTGCCGCCTCTTCCGCGTCCATCGCCTCGACCGCCGCCACGAGCGCGGCGTGGGCGGCGTCCCCGTGGTTCGGCTCATCGGTCCGTACGTCGACCAGGTCGAGGAGGCCGAGCAGGCCCTCCCGCAGTACGGGTGCGAACTCCGCGAACAGGTCCGTCAGTACGGGGTTGCGGGCCGCCGCCACGACCGCCGCGTGCAGGGCGATGTCGGCGTCGATGAACGCGGCGTCGTCCGCCTCGGCCGCGGCCCTGCGGCCTTCGAGCGCGGCGCGCATCGCCGTGATGTCGTCTTCGGTGCGCCGCAGCGCCGCGAGCCGCGCGGCCTGCACCTCCACCAGCATCCGCACCTCGTACACGTCCGTCACCGCGGCCCGCCGCAGCCGCGTGGGCCAGTCCGCCACCGGCTGTGTCGCGATGACGAAGACCCCGGCGCCCTGCCGGGCCTTGACGAGCCCGGCCCCGGCGAGGGCGCGCAGTGCCTCGCGGACGGTGGAGCGGCCGATGCCGAGCTCCTTGGCCAGGGTCGTCTCGCCGGGGAGTCTGCTGCCGACGGGCCAGTGGCCGCCGGCGATCTGCTCGCGCAGGCGCGTGATGGCCTGTTCGACCAGGGGGCTGGGGCGCAGGGAGCCGAGCGGCGGCATCCGGGGACCTTTCGGAGGGGCGGGGGAGGACCGCGGGGTTCGGGGGCGGCCTCACTTGTCTGAGGAGTACTTGTCTGAGGAGCTGAGGTGTGGCTAGTCTAGCGCCATGATCTTCTGCGGTCTCCTTCTTCTCGGCTGCCGCGGCGGGGCCTGAAGCGACCGGCACCCCGCCGCGGGGTGCCGTGCTGCCGGTCGGCCACCACCCGTCCGATCGCCAGCGAAGGACACCGCTTCCCATGAGCGCCCCCGCGTACGCCACCCCGTACGACTGGAATCCCCAGCGCCCCAGCCCCATGCCGCACCACCGCTACCGCCCCTACCAGGACCGCGTCGACGTCCCCGCCCACGACCGCGGCTGGCCCCGTGCCCGCATCGAGCGCGCTCCCCTCTGGGTCCCCGTCGACCTGCGGGACGGCAACCAGGCGCTCGCCGAGCCGATGGACACCGGCCGCAAGCGGCGCTTCTTCGACCTGCTCGTCTCCATGGGGTTCAAGGAGATCGAGGTCGGCTACCCCTCGGCCAGCCGCGCCGACTTCGACTTCGTGCGCGACCTCGCCGCGCTGAGCGCGAGCGGCGGCATCCCCGACGACGTCAGCATCGTCGTCTTCACGCCCGCCAAGCCCGATCTGATCGACCGGACCTTCGAGTCGATCGAGGGGCTGCCCCGCGCCGTCGTGCACCTGTACATCCCCACCTCGCAGGTCTGGCGGGACGTGGTGCTCGGCCGGTCGCGCGCGCAGGTGCGCGAGGTCGTCACCGAAGCCGCCACGCGCATGGCCCGCCTGGCGGACGCCCGGCCCGGCGCGGACATCCGGTTCCAGTTCTCGCCGGAGACCTTCAACCTGACCGAGCCCGATTACGTACTCGAACTCTGCGACGCCATGACGGAGTTGTGGGACGCGAGCCCCGACCGGCCCGTCACCCACAACCTCCCCGCGACCGTCGAGATCGCGACCCCGAACGTGTACGCGGACCAGATCGAGTACCTGCACCGCCACCTCGCACGGCGCGACTCCGTCATCCTCTCCGTGCACCCCCACAACGACCGCGGCACCGGCGTCGCCTGCGCCGAACTCGCCGTCCTGGCCGGGGCCCAGCGCGTCGAGGGCTGCCTCTTCGGCAACGGCGAGCGCACCGGCAACGTCGACCTGGTGACCCTCGCCCTGAACCTCTACGCGCAGGGCGTGGATCCCATGGTCGACTTCTCCGACATCGACGCCGTGCGCGAGGTCGTCGAGCACTGCAACCGGCTGCCCGTGCACCCCCGCCACCCCTACGCGGGCGACCTCGTCCACACCGCGTTCTCCGGCACCCACCAGGACGCCATCAGCAAGGGCTTCGCCCACCACGCACGCCGGGCGGCCGAGCTCGGGGTCCCGGAGAGCCGGGCGCCCTGGGACGTGCCGTACCTGCCGATCGACCCCGCCGACATCGGCCGCAGCTACGAAGCCGTCATCCGCGTCAACTCCCAGTCGGGCAAGGGCGGCATGGCGTACCTGCTGCACACCCGGCACGGCATCGACCTGCCGCAGCGCATGCGGCCCGACTTCTCGCGCGTGGTGCAGGCGGCCACCGACGACAGCGGCCAGGAGGCGAGCGCCAAGGAGCTGTACGAACTGTTCCGTACGACCTATGTCGCGCCGGGGGAGCAGGGCGAAGACGTGGAGCTCGGCTCCTGGACGACCGACCGGGCCCCGGACGGCGTGCACCGCTTCGTCTGCACGCTCCGCGCGGGCGAGCGCACCGGGGACTACGAGGGCGTGGGCAACGGACCGCTGTCCGCGTTCACCGAGGCGCTCGCCGCGGCCGGGATCGCCGTCGACATCCTCGACTACTCCGAACACGCCACCGGGGAGGGCGGCACCAGCGAGGCCATCGCGTACGCGGAGTGCAGGGCGGGCGGCGTGGTCCGCTGGGGCGCGGGCGTGGACACCTCGGTCCTGACCGCGTCCGTACGGGCCGTGCTCGCGGCAGTGAACCGCACGGGAGCCGCCCGATGACCGACCGCATCCCCGTCCTGCACGCGGACGACGTCACCGTCGTCCGCGAAGGGCGCCCCATCCTCGAAGAAGTCACCCTCACCGTCCGCCCCGGCGAACACTGGGCGCTGCTCGGCGCGAACGGCGCGGGCAAGTCGACCCTGCTCAGCCTCTGCGGCGCCGTCACCCACCCCACGCACGGCACGGTGGAAGTGCTCGGCCGCCGCCTGGGCAGCGTCGACCTGCGCGAACTGCGCGCCTACGTGGGCCATGTGAACCCGCGCCATCCGCTCCGCTCGCCCCTGCGGGTGCGCGACGTGATCCTGACCGGGCTCACCAACAGCGTGGAAATCCTGCCCCGTTGGCGCCCCACGCCCGAGCAGGAGGCCAGGGCCGACCGCCTGATCGCCATGCTCGGCCTCGCGCACCGCACGGACGCCCGCTGGCCCACGCTCTCCCAGGGCGAGCGCGGACGGGCCCTGATCGCGCGCTCGCTGATGCCGAGGCCGCGGCTCGTGCTGCTCGACGAACCGGCCACCGGCCTGGACCTCGCGGGCCGCGAACGCCTCCTCGACAGCCTCGACACCCTGCGCGAGACCCACCCCGAACTCGCCACGGTCCTGGTCACGCACCACCTGGAGGAACTCCCGGCCGGTACGACGCACGCGCTGCTCCTTCGCGACGGGCGCGCGCTCGCCTCCGGCGCCGTGGACGACGTACTGACCGGCGACCAGATCAGCAAGTGCTTCGACCACGCGGTGAGGCTGACGCGTACGGAGGGCCGGTGGAGCGTGCGGGCCGCGCGGCGCGCCCCCTGAACATGCGGAAGGGGGGGGGGCCCCGCCGGCCGGGCCCCCGGCCCCAGCGGGGGGGGCGTTTTGTGGGGGGGCCCCCCAAAGTGGGAGGGGGGGCGGGGGTGGGTTTGGGGGGGGGTAGGGGCGCGGCACGCCGCGCG
>NZ_JBNNJZ010000154.1:0-10800 GCF_050270335.1 Streptomyces sp. NPDC059900 | reverse complement strand
GGGGGGGGGGGGGGGCGGGGGGGGGCCGCGGGGCGCCCCCCCTGAACGGGCGGTGGGGGCTGGGCCGGCGGGGCCCGCGCCCCTTCCGCATGCTGCCGCTACTTGTTCAGGCTCGCCCAGAACTCGTCGAAGGAGAGGCGCTTGTCCTTGTCGGTGTCCTTCGCGCCGATCACGGCCTCGGCCACCGTCTCGGTGACGTAGAAGTCCCCCATCTTGGCCATGGCCGACTTCCACTCCGCCGCCGTGATGAAGCCGTCGCCGTCCGCGTCGAACTGGTCGAACGTCTTCCGCGCTTCCTCGATGTCCGCCACCGGATCCACCCCTTCTTCGTGCACTACTGACGGGGCTCAGGGTATCCGCCGTACGGGTTACACCAGGGACGCGGGCTCAGCACTCGATGATGTTCACCGCGAGCCCGCCCCGTGCCGTCTCCTTGTACTTCACGCTCATGTCGGCGCCGGTGTCCTTCATGGTCTTGATGACCTTGTCGAGGGACACCTTGTGGCTGCCGTCGCCGCGCATCGCCATCTTCGCCGCGGTCACGGCCTTCACCGCCGCCATGCCGTTGCGCTCGATGCACGGGATCTGGACGAGGCCGCCGACCGGGTCGCAGGTCAGGCCGAGGTTGTGCTCCATGCCGATCTCCGCGGCGTTCTCGACCTGCTCGGGGCTGCCGCCCAGCACCTCGGCGAGGGCGCCCGCCGCCATCGAGCAGGCGGAGCCGACCTCGCCCTGGCAGCCGACCTCGGCGCCGGAGATGGAGGCGTTCTCCTTGAAGAGCATGCCGATGGCACCGGCCGCGAGCAGGAAGCGGACCACGCCGTCTTCCCTCTCCTCCTGCGAGGAGCCCTGGGCCACGAAGTTCATGTAGTAGTGCAGGACGGCCGGGATGATGCCCGCGGCGCCGTTCGTCGGGGCGGTCACGACGCGGCCGCCCGCGGCGTTCTCCTCGTTCACGGCCATCGCGTACAGCGTGATCCACTCCATGGCGCGGGCCAGCGGATCGCCCTCGGCGCGCAGCTGGCGCGCGGAGTTCGCGGCGCGGCGGCGGACCTTGAGGCCGCCCGGCAGGATGCCCTCGCGGGACATGCCGCGCGAGACGCAGGACTGCATGACGCCCCAGATGTCGAGCAGACCCGCGCGGATCTCCGCCTCGGTGCGCCACGCCTTCTCGTTCTCCAGCATCAGCGCGGAGATGGAAAGGCCCGTCTCGCGGGCCAGGCGAAGCAGCTCGTCGCCGGTGCGGAAGGGGTGCTTGAGGACCGTGTCGTCCGGGACGATCGGGTTCTCGCCGGCCACCGCGTCGTCGTCGACCACGAAGCCGCCGCCCACGGAGTAGTACGTCTTCTCCAGGAGGAGTGCGCCCTCACGGTCGTACGCGAAGATCGTCATGCCGTTGGCGTGGTACGGCAGGGCCTTGCGGCGGTGCAGGATCAGGTCCTCGTCGAAGTCGAAGTCGATCTCGTGCATGCCGAGGAGGCTGAGGCGGTCGGTGCTCTTGATCTGCTCGACGCGATCGTCTGCGAACTCGACGTCGACCGAGCGCGGGGACTCGCCCTCCAGGCCCAGGAGCACCGCCTTCGGGGTGCCGTGGCCGTGGCCCGTCGCGCCGAGGGAGCCGTAGAGCTCGGCCCGTATGGAGGCGGTGTGGGCCATCAGGCCCTCGTTCTTGAGGCGGCTCGCGAAGATGCGGGCGGCGCGCATGGGACCGACCGTGTGGGAGCTGGACGGGCCGATGCCGATCGAGAACAGGTCGAAGACCGAGAGGGCCACGAGAAACTCCAATGGTGGTTGGTAGACGCCGTTGTCTGCCGGGGTA
The DNA here is from genome assembly GCF_050270335.1 of Streptomyces sp. NPDC059900. NCBI lineage: Bacteria > Bacillati > Actinomycetota > Actinomycetes > Kitasatosporales > Streptomycetaceae > Streptomyces > Streptomyces sp. NPDC059900. The sequence goes on along the minus strand of NZ_JBNNJZ010000154.1, from coordinate 8,981 downwards.
GTGCAGATGGTTCAAGGGCGGGGCATGGGCCGGGGCACCGCACTCACTGTTCGGTTCCAGTGTGCGCGGTGCCCCGAAGATTCGTACGACAGAAAGCGTACGAAACTGCTACAGGTTGGGGTACAGCGGGTGCTTCGCTGCCAAGGCGGAGACGCGGGCCTTGAGGGATTCCGTGTCGAAGCCCGGCTTCAGCGCCTCGGCGATGATGTCGGCGACCTCACGGAAGTCGTCCTGGTCGAAGCCGCGGGTCGCGAGCGCCGGCGTACCGATCCGCAGGCCCGAGGTGACCATCGGGGGGCGCGGGTCGTTCGGGATCGCGTTGCGGTTGACCGTGATGCCGACCTCGTGGAGGCGGTCCTCGGCCTGCTGCCCGTCGAGCTCGGAGTTGCGCAGGTCCACCAGGACCAGGTGCACGTCCGTGCCGCCGGACAGGACGTCGACGCCGACGGCCTTCGCGTCGTCCTGCACCAGGCGCTCGGCCAGGATGCGGGCGCCGTCCAGGGTGCGCTGCTGGCGCTCCTTGAACTCCTCGGAGGCCGCGACCTTGAAGGAGACGGCCTTGGCCGCGATCACGTGCTCCAGGGGGCCGCCCTGGAAGCCCGGGAAGACCGCGGAGTTCAGCTTCTTCGCGAATTCCTTGTCGCGGGCCAGGATGATGCCGCCGCGCGGGCCGCCGAGCGTCTTGTGCGTGGTGGAGGTGACCACGTCCGCGAACGGCACCGGGTTGGGGTGCAGACCCGCGGCGACGAGACCGGCGAAGTGCGCCATGTCGACCCACAGCTTCGCGCCGACCTCGTCGGCGATCCGGCGGAACTCGGCGAAGTCCAGGTGGCGCGGGTAGGCCGACCAGCCCGCGATGATCACCTGGGGGTTGTTCTCCTTGGCCAGGCGCTCGACCTCGGCCATGTCGACCAGACCGGCGTCGTCGACGTGGTACGGGACCACGTTGAACTGCTTGCCGGAGAAGTTCAGGCGCATGCCGTGGGTGAGGTGGCCGCCGTGCGCCAGGTCCAGGCCCAGGATCGTGTCGCCGGGCTTGGCGATGGCGAAGAGGGCGGCCTGGTTGGCGGAGGCGCCGGAGTGCGGCTGGACGTTGGCGTACTCGGCGCCGAACAGGTCCTTGAGCCGGTCGATCGCGATCTGCTCGGTCACGTCGACGTGCTCGCAGCCGCCGTAGTAGCGGCGGCCGGGGTAGCCCTCGGCGTACTTGTTGGTGAGGACCGTGCCCTGGGCCTCCATGACCGCGACGGGAGCGAAGTTCTCCGAAGCGATCATTTCCAGGGTGGACTGCTGACGGTGGAGCTCGGCGTCGACGGCGGCGGCGACGTCCGGGTCCAGCTCGTGGAGAGGGGTGTTGAGAAGCGACATCAGGTGGTCCCTAGGGGTCTTCGGGGGGCTTCAGCTGCCGGAGAACTCGGTGTACTCGTCTGCGGAGAGCAGGTCCTTCGGCTCCTCCGAGACGCGCACCTTGAAGAGCCAACCACCCTCGAACGGGGCGGAGTTGACGAGCGACGGGTCGTCCGTGACGTCCTGGTTCGACTCGACGACCTCGCCGGTGACCGGCGAGTACAGGTCGCTGACGGACTTGGTCGACTCGAGCTCGCCGCACGTCTCGCCCGCGGTCACCGCGGCGCCGGCCTCGGGAAGGTCGGCGTAGACGACGTCACCGAGCGCGTTGGCGGCGTGCTCCGTGATACCGACCGTCGCCACACCGTCCTCGGTGGCCGAGAGCCACTCGTGCTCCTTGCTGTAACGCAGCTGCTGGGGGTTGCTCATGACCTGAATTCTCCTGTACGCGGGTGGGTGCTGCGGAACGGGAATGATGTGCGTGGGGTCACTTCCGGCTTACCACAGAGACGGAAGTGTCACTTCTGGCGCTTGTAGAACGGCAGAGCCACGACCTCGTACGGCTCGTGCGTGCCCCGGATGTCCACGCCGACGCCTTCGGTGCCGGGGGTCGCGTGCGCCGCGTCGACGTACGCGATGGCGATCGGCTTGCCCAGCGTCGGGGACGGCGCGCCGGAGGTGACCTCGCCGATGATCTTGCCGTCGGCGACCACGGCGAAGCCCGCGCGCGGGATGCGGCGGCCTTCGGCGATAAGGCCCACCAGCTTGCGCGGGGGAGCGGTCTCGGCGCGCTCGGCGGCGGCCGCGAGCGCGGCGCGGCCCACGAAGTTCTCGGACATCGAGGTCTTCTCGAACTTCACGACCCGGCCAAGGCCCGCGTCGAAGGGCGTCAGCTCGGCGGTCAGCTCGTGCCCGTACAGCGGCATGCCCGCCTCCAGGCGGAGCGTGTCGCGGCAGGAGAGCCCGGCCGGGACCAGGCCGACGGACTCGCCGGCCGCCATGAGCGCGTTCCAGAGCTTCTCGGCGTCACCGGGGGCGACGAACAGCTCGAAGCCGTCCTCGCCGGTGTAGCCGGTGCGGGCGATCAGGGCGGGCACGCCCGCGACGGTGCCGGGCAGGCCCGCGTAGTACTTCAGGCCGTCCAGATCCGCGTCCGTGACTGACTTCAGGATGCCGGGGGACTCGGGACCCTGGACGGCGAGCAGGGCGTACGCGTCGCGGTCGTCGCGGACCTCGACGTCGAACTCCTCGGCGCGATTGCTCAGCTCGTTCAGAACGGTCTGGGCGTTCGATGCGTTGGCGACGATCATGTACTCGGGGGCGTCGGGCTCGCCGAGCCGGTAGACGATCAGGTCGTCCAGGATCCCGCCGTCCTCGGCACAGATCATCGTGTAGCGGGCGCGGCCGACACCGATGGAGCCGATGTTGCCGACCAGCGAGAAGTTCAGGAAGTCCACGGCCTCCGGGCCGCTGACGGTGATCTCGCCCATGTGGGAGAGATCGAAGAGACCGGCCTTGGTGCGTACGGCGACGTGCTCGTCGCGCTCGCTGCCGTAGCGCAGCGGCATGTCCCAGCCCGCGAAGTCGGTCATGGTCGCGCCGAGCGCGCGATGCACGGCATCGAGGGCGGTCAGACGGGGGACGGTACTCATAGGGGGAACTCCCAGGGCATGACGGGCGAGGTCGATCCTCCCCATCTGTCATCGGAACCTGAGAGGTTCACCACGACCCGTCCGTACATCTCGTACAGGAGGTCATGACTTGCACCTTGGGTGGAGCCGCCGGGGCGGCCCGCTTTTCAGATGTGCCTCGCCCGCGCGGTACGGGGCCTGAGAGATTCAAGGGAGGGACTTGCTCCTTCGGCGCCCCGGAGCGTCTTTCGACGGTTTCCGGGAACTCTCCCGCGCGGATTCAAACGGCCTGTATGGAGTTTGCGCGCACATCATTGCACGCGCCCCTGTCACAGGGCAGTGCCGATCGAGTAATGCCCTTGTGCCGCATTACCTTCTCTTTACACTTGCCGGGGAAGCTGCGGGAAGCAGTTACGTGACCGCTATGGGGAGGCCGATCACGGTGCGCAGGACGAGCGTCTACGCGACCAGCACGGGGGTGGCCCTGCCCAAACAGGCCGCCGCCCCCACCAGGGAGAGCTGCGGCGCCCTGCCCGCGGCCGTCGTCCGCGACCTGCGGCAGCGGACGGGCCACAGCCCGCACCGCCTGACGTTCGGCGCCGGTGACCTGATCGTCGTCTCCGGTCTGCCGGGCAGCGGCAAGTCCACGCTGATGAGCAGAGCCGTCGCGGGACCCCGCATCGACTCGCAGGACACCCGGGACCGCTGGGCCCGGCGCATGCCGCGCCTGCTGCCGTACGCGGTCTACCGCCCCCTGGTCCGCCTCGCGCACTACGCGGGCCTCCGCGCCGCCCTGCGCTCCGGCGAGGGCGTGGTGGTGCACGACTGCGGTACCCAGGCGTGGGTGCGCCGCTGGCTGGCCAGGGAAGCCGTGCGGCGCGGCACGACGCTGCATCTGCTGCTCCTCGACGTGGAGCCCGCCACCGCCATAGAGGGCCAGCTCTCGCGCGGGCGCGGCGTGTCGAGGTACGCCTTCGCGCGGCACCGCAGAACCATCGCCCGCCTCGTCGGCGCCGCCGAGCGGGGCGATCTGCCGCGCGGCTGCGGTTCCGCGATCCTGCTCGACCGCACGGCGGCGGACGTCCTGCGCGGGATCGGCTTCGGGGACTGAGCAGCCCTCCGGATGCCGGGCCGCCCGCCGCGTTAGGGTCATGCCGCAGGCAGAGCGGGACAGAGCAGGGGTTGGACAGACAGATGGACATTCCGGCGCAGGCACACCCCCATCCGTACGCGGGATGGCCGGGCAACGAACTCGAAGAGGTACTCGCGGCATCCCTGGGCACGCCGGGGGCGCCGGGCGCCTCCGCGGGCGCCCGCATCGTCGAGGTGCTCGGCCGCAGCCACGTCTGGGTGCCGCTGCCCAACGGCGGGGCGCCGGACAGCGGCACCCTCGATCTGCCCACGCTGGAGATCGAGGGCCAGGCCTACGTCCCCGTCTTCAGCTCCGAGCAGCAGTTCCAGCAGGCCACCGGCGGCCGCATGGGCTGCACCGTGGCACCCGCCGTGGAATTCGCCCGCGGCCTGCCCCCGCAGCTGGGCATCGCGGTCAACCCGGACGGCACGGTCGGGGTCCCGCTGCCGCCGCCGGCCGTCGCCGAGCTCTGCCGGGCCGGGCGCACCCCGCTCGACGGCCCGGCTACCGGCGGCCGCGTACGCCTCTTCGAGCCGGACTGGCAGCAGGACCCGGTGGACTTCCTGTCCGCCGCCGCCCGCGAGTTCGAGGCCACCGGGGTCGTCCTGAGCGCCCGCCGCTGTCTGGCAAGCGTCGAAGGGGAGGAGCCGACGCTGTTCGTCGGCGTCGAACTGAGCTCCTGGGAGGGCAACGCGCGCGAGCTGCCGATGGAGGCAGTGGGCCGTGCGCTCGGCGCCGCGCCGGTGCCCTGGGCGGTGAACCTCGTGCTGCTCGACGTGGCCAGGGACCCGGTCGGCGACTGGATGCGCGAGCGGGTGAGGCCCTTCTTCGGCCAGATCTCCGGACACGAGCACGGCCATGTGTAAGGACTTGTGCAGGTACGCGTGCGAGGGTGCCGTACGTCAAGTCGGTGTCAGGATCCCCGCTTAAGCTGGTTTCATGACCCGGGGCCACCGGGTCACCGGTCAGCGGGCCACCGGGTCAGCGGGTCAGCGGGTCATCGCGAAGGGGCGGTTAAGGGTGAGTGCGTCGGGCACGGCTGCGGCCGGGCAGGTCGAGCACATGCTGCGCCAGGTGACGCCGGGGCGTTACGACGCCTACGAGGCGCTCCTGCGGGCCCTCGCCGCCGACCAGGTCTGGATGCTGCTCTGGCACGGTCAGGCCGGATCCCCCGACGCCCAGTACGGGAACATGGAGGTCGAGGGACTCGGTTACGCACCGTGCGTGACCTCCGCCCAGGAGCTCTCCGCCAGTGGCTGGAACCGCTCGTACGAGGTGGTGAGCGGGCTCGACATCGCCCGCACCCTCTACCCCGACCACTACGGCCTCTGGCTCAACCCGCACGCCCCCGGCGGCGGCGTCGGCATCCCCTGGCTCGACCTGCGGCGCATCGCGTCGGGCCTCGACCTGCTGCCCGCGGGCCCGCTCAGGCTCACCGAGCCGGCCATCGAGATCCCCCAGTTCTACGCCCTGCTCACGCAGAACGCCCACCGCACCCCCGCGGTCCGCTCGCTGCGCCGCGCCTGGGTGCAGCCCGCGCTCGGCGCGCCGTACCTGGCCATCGGCCTGGATGTGTACGACACGTCGCCGTCCTCGGTGGACGGGGTACGCACGATGATGCAGCAGTCGATCGCCGCCGTCCCCGACGGCCTGCCCGTCTCGACGGTCGCGATGTCCGACGCGTACGACCCCGTCGCCCTGTGGCTGCGCGCCAACGCCAGGCCCTTCTACGACCGCGAGGCCCAGCCCGCCCCGGCCCCCGCGGGCGGCTACGGCTACCCCGCGCAGTACTGAAGGCGCTCGGCACCCCCGCACGGCAGGGTCCTGAACCGGCCACCGCGGCTCGTATACCTGCCCTGACCGCCAGGATGTCCGTTCTGGTGGGGGAGGGGGCCTATGGGCTCCCGTGGCACCTTGCGACGCAACTGCCCCGTGTTCGCCCCTCGTTCACCTGCGTCCGGATAACGGAACACCTCGAACAGCATCACGGTTGAGCATCCTTTCCCCGTCAAGGCTGGTAACAGATCGCAACCCCGATGAAGACTCCCGCAAGTGGGGCGCTTCGCCCCTGTGTACGACGGACTGATCACGTCGCTACAGCGGCAAGTGCGGGCCGGTCACCACCGGTTGAGAGGGGTCCCTGCCACGATGACGGCACCATTGCATGACACACCTGCGGACGCGGACCCGACAGCGGACGTCGCTCCCGCAGTTGATGCAGGGGTGAAGAAGGTCGAGGGGCGGTCCCTCAAGCAGATCGCCTGGAACCGCCTGAAGCGGGACAAGGTCGCCCTGGCCGGTGGCATCACCGTGATTGTCCTGGTCCTTGTCGCCGTCTTCGCTCCCCTGATCGTCTCCCTGCTGGGCCACCCGCCCAACGAGTTCCATCAGGAAGAGCTGGAAGACCTCACGAACCTGCCCAAGGGCGCGTTCGGCGGCATGAGTTGGGACTTCCTCTTCGGCGTCGAGCCGAACAAGGGACGCGACATCTTCAGCCGGGTCGTCTACGGCGCCCGGATCTCCCTCCTCGTGGCCTTCCTCGCCGCGGTGGTGGCCGTGGTGCTCGGCACCTTCTTCGGCATCATCGCCGGCTACTTCGGCGGCTGGGTCGACGCGCTGATCAGCCGGGTCATGGACGTACTGCTCTCCTTCCCGCAGCTGCTCTTCGTGATCTCCCTGGTCTCGGTCCTGCCCGACGACCTGCTCGGCCTGACCGGCAGCGGCGTACGCATCGCCGTACTGATCCTGGTGATCGGCTTCTTCGGCTGGCCCTACGTCGGCCGCATCGTCCGCGGACAGACCCTCTCCCTGCGCGAACGCGAGTACGTGGAAGCGGCCCGCAGCCTCGGCGGCGGCCAACGGCACATTCTCTTCCGGGAGTTGCTGCCGAACCTGGTCGCACCGATCACCGTGTACGCCACGCTCATGATCCCCACCAACATCCTCACCGAAGCGGCCCTCAGCTTCCTCGGCGCGGGTGTGCGTCCGCCGACGGCCTCCTGGGGCGGCATGCTCCGGGACGCGCTCGCGACGTACGAGCACGACCCGATGTTCATGGTCTTCCCCGGCCTGGCGATCTTCGTGACCGTGCTTGCCTTCAACCTCTTCGGTGACGGGCTGCGCGACGCCCTGGACCCCAAGGGAACTCGGTAAAAAGCTTCAACTGGCTTGCCCCTGCCGCAGCGTCAGGTGGCTCTTCCCATGGTTCTTAAGGCAGTCAAACGCCAAGGACCGCGAATCTCGGAGGATGCGAGAAATGCCCACAGGTTCCTCTAAACGACGGTTGACCGCAGGCGCGGCCCTCGTCGTGGCGGCGCTGGTGACCACCACGGCGTGCGGCGGCGGCAGCGACGACGACGACAGCAAGGGCGCCGGTTACAACGCGGCGATCGGCAAGGTCGCGAACAAGTCGGCGAAGAAGGGCGGAACGCTCAAGTTCATCGCCAAGCAGGACCTGGACTCGGCCGACCCGCAGCGCGCCTACTACGGCATGACGTGGGACTTCATGCGGTACTACACCCGCACGCTGATCACGTACGACACCAAGCCGGGTGCCGCCTCCAACAAGCTCGTCCCCGACCTCGCCGAGTCCACGGCGAAGATCAGCGACGACGGCAAGACCTACACGTACAAGCTGCGTGACGGCCTCACCTGGGAGGACGGCTCGAAGCTGACCTCCAAGGACATCAAGTACGGCATCGAGCGCATCTGGGCGACCAAGGTCATCACCGGTGGTCCGGGCTACCTCAAGTCCACGCTCGACCCCAAGGGCGAGTACAAGGGCCCCTACGAGGACAAGTCCAAGGACAAGCTGGGTCTGAAGGCGATCGAGACGCCGGACGACAACACCATCATCTTCAAGCTGCCCAAGAAGAACGGCGACTTCGAGCAGATGCTCGCGATGCCGTCGGGCACCCCGGTGAAGCAGTCCGAGGACACCGGCGCCAAGTACACCCAGCGCCCGTTCTCCTCCGGCCCGTACAAGTTCCAGAACTACAGCGCGGGCAAGAGCATCACGCTCGTCCGCAACAAGAACTGGAAGAAGTCGTCCGACCCGGTCCGTCCCGCCCTGCCGGACAAGATCACGGTCACCATCTCGGCGAACCTCGAAGAGAACGACAAGCGCCTGATGGAAGGCGACTACGACATCGACATGAATGGCACCGGCATGACCCAGTCGGGTCGTACCACCGCCATTCAGGACCACAAGGCCAACGTCGACAACATGCAGACGGACTTCGTCCGCTACGTCGCCCTGGTGACCAAGACGAAGCCGTTCGACAACGAGGCCTGCCGCAAGGCCGTCTTCTACGCCACGGACTTCGCGGGCCTGCAGAAGACCCGTGGCGGCGAGGTCGCCGCCGGTGAGATCGCCACCAACGTCTTCCCGAAGTCCATCAAGGGCAACGACGACTACGACCCGTACGGCATCCTCGAGCGCAAGGGCAAGCCGGACGTCACCAAGGCCAAGGCCGAGCTGAAGAAGTGCGGCAAGCCCAGCGGCTTCTCCACCAAGATCTCGGCCCGTAACAACCAGACGGGCGAGGTGGACGCCGCCACGGCGCTCCAGGAGCAGCTCGGCAAGGTCGGCATCAAGGCCGAGGTCGACGCGATCGACGGCGCCGACTCCTCCAGCATCACCGGCTCTCCCGCGGTGGTGAAGAAGCGCGGCATCGGCATGACGATGGCGGGCTGGGGTCCTGACTTCCCGACCGGCCAGGGCTACGCCCAGCCGCTGTTCGACAGCCGTTTCATCAACGAGAACGGCAACTACAACGAGTCGCAGATCGACGAGCCGAAGATCGACAAGTACTTCGACGACGCGATCGGCACCGTGGACGCGAACAAGGCCGGCGAGATCTACACCGACC